>JAAWLY010000185.1 GCA_022798155.1 Lawsonibacter sp.
GTAGGGGAACAGGGGGCGCATGGGCCGGTCGATGAGGCGGCTGGCCAGCACGGCGGGCAGGGAGGGCCGGCCCTCGCGGCGCATGAAGGAGCCGGGGATGCGGCCCACGGCGTACAGCTTCTCCTCAAATTCCACGCTCAGGGGGAAGAAGTCGATGCCGTCCCGGGGGCGGGGGGAGACGGTGACGGCCACCATCACGGTGGTCTCGCCGTACTTTACCAGGGCGGAGGCGGAGGCCAGCTCGGCCACCTTGCCCACCTCGATGGTGAGGGGACGGCCGCACAGGTCCATGGTCCAGCTCTTGAACTTGGGGAATTGCTTGTGCTTGATGATAGTAGACATATAGATTCTCCTTTTCATTGGTATCCCGGAGCATCTTCCTGCCCTTTAGCACTTGAATACAGGCTTGGAGCGTTCGTCCCGCCGCAGCGGCAAAGGAGGCTTTTCGTACTCCTAAACCCATATTCAACTGCTAAAAGACCAGCAAAAGCGCCGGGGAATATGCAAACATAGGGCGGTACGCCAAAACGCGCCGCCCTATGTCAACACATTTACTTACGGATGCCCAGCTTGGCGATGATGGCGCGGTAGCGCTCGATATCCTTGGCCATCAGGTAATCCAGCAGCTTGCGGCGCTTACCGATCATCTTGTACAGGCCGCGGCGGCTGTGGTTGTCGTGGATGTGGACCTTCAGGTGCTCGGTGAGCTCGTTGATGCGGGCGGTGAGGATTGCGATCTGCACCTCGGGGGAGCCGGTATCGGTCTCGTGGGTGCGGTTGGCCTCAATAACGGCCGTCTTTTCGTCCTTACGGATCATGGAAAATTCCACCTTTCAAAATGTTCTCTCCAAGGGCCGGGTATCGGGCGGGTGAGTCCCCGTGCACCTGCGCGGGCCATATCCCGGAACCAAGCGATGGATGGCGCATATCTCATGCCCGGATAATATATCATAGTTTTTTTCTAATGTAAAGAAAAAAGTCAAGATTTTAAAGAAAAATTTTTCAACCGTTCCAGGAAAAGGAGCAGAAGGATTGGACAAAGAGCCCGCCGGGCGCTATAATAGGGACAAAGGGGGCGCCATGCCAAGGGGTGGTTTTGTCAACATTTGTCCCCCGGGACGGTTCGTTTGACCAAACTGTGGACAAGGTATAAAAGGGGCAGGTCTAAGGAGCTGGAATGGTGTAAAATGTCTCTTGACAATTTTCTTTACCCCGAGTAGAATGGGGGCGAAATGAAAGAAATCCTGCATTTCTGGGACGATTCTCCATAAATTGCAAGCGAACATATTTGCGGATATCAGAGGAAGGAGAGAACATATGCATACATTTGAGACCAAAATTCAGGAACTGAAGACCTCCGTACTTACCGAGGTGGCCCGCCTGACCTGGGAGGATAAACTCCAGACCGGCATCCTGGACGTGCCTGAGAAGATCATCCCCGGCCCCGAGGCCAGCCTGCGCTGCTGTATCTATAAGGAGCGGGCCATCATCAGCAGCCGGGTGAAGATGGCCATGGGCGGCGACAAAACCAACCCCAGCGTGGTAGAAGTCCTGCCCATCGCCTGCGACGAGTGCCCCGTCACTGAGATGTCGGTGAGCGCCTCCTGCCGGGGGTGCCTGGCCACCCGCTGTGTCCACGCCTGCCCCAAGGACGCCATTACCATCGTCAACCACCGGGCCAGCATTGACCACAGCAAGTGTATCACCTGCGGCAAGTGCGTCAGTGCCTGCCAGTACAGCGCCATTGTGAAGAACCAGCGCCCCTGCGAAAAGGGCTGCCCCGCCAAGGCCATCTCCATGGGCCCGAATAAAAAGGCCTCCATCGACATCAACGAGTGCATCTCCTGCGGCAACTGCGTGTATCAGTGCCCCTTCGGGGCCATCCAGGACAAGTCCTGGATTGTGGACGCTATCCAGATGATCCAGGGCGGGTCCCACTGGGGTTACAAGACCTACGCGGTGATTGCCCCTTCCATCGCCGGCCAGTTCGCCCCCGCGACCTACGGCCAGGTAGTAGCCGGCATCAAGCAGCTGGGCTTTTCCGGCGTGGCCGAGGTGGCCCTGGGCGCCGACATGGTGGCCGACCGGGAGTCTGAGGAGCTGGTGGAGAAGGGGGTCCTCACCTCCTCCTGCTGCCCTGGCTTTGTGGGCTACGTGAAGAAAAAGCACCCCGAGCTGAATCAGTACGTCTCCCATACCCCCTCCCCCATGGTTATGATCGGCCTGCACTTGAAAGAGAAGGAGCCCGACGCGAAGGTCGTCTTTATCGGCCCCTGTGTGGCCAAGAAGAAGGAGTTCCAGCTGGGCCGCACCATGAACGCCATCGACTGCGTGCTCACCTACGAGGAGCTGTTCGCCCTGTTTGCCTCCCGGAACATCGACCTGGAGAAGCTGGAGGAGGCCCCCCTGGACGAGGCCAGCGGCTACGGCCGGAACTTTGCCCGCAGCGGCGGCGTGGCCGAGGCCGTGGTCGAGACCTTGAAGGAAAAGGGCTCTGACTTTGTGGTCAAGGCTGTGCCCTGCAGCGGCACCGCCGCCTGCGAGGTGGCTCTGATGAAACTGAAGGTGGGCCGTCTGGAGGGCAACTTTATCGAGGGCATGGCCTGCGAGGGCGGCTGTGTTCAGGGCGCCGGCTGTCTGGTCCGCAGTCCCAGGAACAGGCTGGACGTGGAGAAGCACGCCAAGGAGGCCAACGACCAGGGCCGGGGTGTGGTCCAGGCCGTCAACGCGGCCAAGGGCATCGAGACCCCCGCTCCCGCCAAGGCCGCCGCTAAGGCCGAGACCAAAGCCGAGAAGGCGTAACATAAGAAATACCTGTCAATCACCGTCCGTTTCGGGCGGTGATTTTTTGCGCAAATCATCAAATACCCCTTGACAGCCAGGTGGATTGGTGCTATAGTTAGTTACACAAGTAATGAACCAACAAACGACCAAGCAAATAAACCGCGGAGGTGATTCAATGCGCGGGACCTTAAACGACCAGTCCTTGATTTATCTGCAAATTGCCCGGATGCTGGAGGACGACATCCTCCGGGGAGTCTACCGGGAGGAGGAACAGGTGCCCTCCACCAACGAGCTGGCCCGGGGGTACAACATCAACCCGGCCACAGCGGCCAAGGGTATCAACCTGCTGGTGGCGGACGGAATCTTGTACAAGCGCCGGGGCATCGGCATGTTTGTATCGAAAGGAGCGGGAGAGACTGTGAAGCAAAAACGAAAGGCCGCCTTTTACGACGGCTATGTGAAACCTCTGGTGAAGGAGGGGGCCTCCCTGGCCCTGACCGGGGAAGAAATTACGGCCATGATTGAGCGGGCTGTCAGAGAGGAGAACGACAAATGAACGCTGGGATTTTAAAGGCAGAGGGTCTGTGCAAATCCTACAAGGACAAGGAGGTCCTTCACAACCTGGACCTGACCATTGAGCCAGGGAAAATCTACGGCCTGATTGGCCGAAACGGGGCGGGCAAGACCACCCTGCTGGGCATTCTCACCGCCCAGAACACCAAGAACAGCGGCTCCGTCACCTACGACGGCCAACCAGTGTGGGAGAATCAGAGGGCCCTCAACGACATCTGCTTCTCCCGGGAGCTTCAGGCCACCCTGTTCTCCGGACCCAACAACCTGAAGATCAAGCACTATCTCAAGTCCGCCGCCATCTACTACCCCAACTGGGACTTCGACTACGCCCTGCGCCTGCTGGACGAGTTCAAGCTGGAAACCAAGAAGAAGATTTCCCAGCTGTCCAAGGGCCAGATGTCCATGGTGACCATCCTCATCGCTCTGGCCAGCCGGGCCCCCATCACCATCCTGGACGAGCCCGCCGCCGGGCTGGACGTGGTCATGCGGGAGCGGTTCTACCAGCTCCTTTTGGAGGACTTC
>JAAWLY010000186.1 GCA_022798155.1 Lawsonibacter sp.
TTTTTGAGCAAGGCAGCTGCTGATTTTGTTACCCACCCCCGCCGAAAAACTACAAAATTTCTTCGGCGTTTTCTTACAATTTCATATTGGCGTTGACAGGGAAGATCCCGAAATAGCCGCCATTCTTCGTGTACAGGTTCGCGCTGCAATCTTCGTCACAAACCAGGGCGTTGTTTTCGTCCCTGCTCACCGTTCCCCATCCGTCCTTCGCGGCCAGCTTGTACGCTTCCGTCTTGCCGTTGATCTTGTAAACCGGGATACTGGCAACCGCTGTTACAATGTGGCGGACTTCGTATTTTTTCTTCATGGTGAATCTCCTTTTAGGTATAAAAAAATTAGCTTGCTGGTCGCAAGCTAACTGGTTCTTGCTCCCTGCAAACTAATAGTAACGGCTGCCTATCCCGAACAACAGGAAAATAACCGTGGACATTTTTGTAAAAGTGAAGTATAATAAACGACATCAACAACTCTTATACGAAGGCAGGTGAACACCATGGCGGAAACCACCGCGGAAAAGCCGCAGGCTGAGGAAGTGCAGCAGCAGTCCCTCCAACCGGAGGAAAAACAGCCCGAAAAGGAACCTCCTAAAAAAGCCAAGCTCCCCAAGGAGGGCGGGCTGCTCCTTACGGTCCTGACCATCCTCTTTGTGCTGGTAGGCATCGGCGAGCTGGCCCTCTGGTCCTTTACCGGCTTCCGCTTCTTCCAGGGCTCACAGGCCAGGCGGGCCTACCAGGCGCAACAGGCGGCCCAGACGGGAACCGCCCCCTCTGCCAGCAGCTACAGCGGCCCCTGGCTGATCGTGGAAAACGGAACAGTCGTCTGGCGCTGGGAGGAGGACCTGACCGGCTCTAACGGCTCCTCCTCTGTCACGGTGGGCGGAATCGGCTCCACCCAGAACACCGTGACCCCTGTTCTGAAAACCCCTTATCCTCCGCCGCCCTGGGAGCGGACCGACCCGGAGGAGTACGCCCGGCAAGCCGCAAACGCCTCCGAGCCCGTCTCCCCGCAAACGCCCACACAGACCTAAGCCAAAGAGCGCCCCGCTTCAAGCGGGGCGCTCTTCCTTTCAGGACAACTGGAACTGTCCGGTGTACAGGCGGTAGTACCGTCCTTTTTCCTCCAAAAGCTGCTGGTGGCTGCCCTTTTCCTCAATCTCGCCGTGCTCAATGACCACAATACAGTTGGAGTTGCGCACGGTAGACAGGCGGTGGGCAATAACAAAGACCGTTCGGCCCTCCATCAGGGTATCCATGCCCTTTTGGATCAGAGCCTCAGTGCGGGTGTCGATGGAGGAGGTGGCCTCGTCCAGGATCATCACCGGCGGGTCAGCCACGGCGGCCCGAGCGATAGCCAGCAGCTGCCGCTGGCCCTGAGACAGGTTGGCCCCGTCGCCGGTGACCATGGTCTGATAACCCTCGGGCAGACGGCGGATAAAGGAGTGGGCGTTGGCGCTCTCAGCGGCGGCGATGCACTCCTCGTCGGTGGCGTCCAACCGGCCATAGCGGATGTTGTCCATGATGGTGCCGGTGAACAGGTGGGTGTCCTGGAGCACCGCCCCCAGGGAGCGGCGCAGGTCGTCCTTGCGGATGGCGGTAACGTTGATGCCGTCGTAGGTAATCATGCCGCCCTCGATCTCGTAGAAGCGGTTAATCAGGTTGGTGATGGTGGTCTTGCCCGCGCCGGTGGAGCCCACAAAAGCGATCTTCTGCCCCGGGTCGGCGTAGACGGACACGTCCTTTAAAATCCGCTTGCCGGGGACATAGGAGAAGTCCACATGGCTGAACCGCACCGCCCCCTTCAGCTCTGTCAGGCAGTAATCCTCGCCCGGCACGTTGCGTACAGTGCCCCGAATCAGGTGGAGGGTCATCTCTCCGTCGGGGCCGGGGTACTTCCAGGCCCAACCGTGGCCGGCCAGGTCGGCCAGGTCGGCCACCTCGGTCAGGGAGCCGTCCCCGGCCACCATAACCCAGATACCCTCCGGGGAGTCCACGTTGGGGGGCAGAAGTTTAAGGGAATCTCCCTCCCGGGCCGCCTGGCCCAGCTCGGTAAGGGCGTCCTCCTCCCCCACCAGCACGGGGACCAGCGTCATCCCGTTCTCCCGGGGGACCTTCCAGGCCCAAGTCCGGGGCCGGCCCTCGCCGGAAAAATGAGAGAGCGTGCCGTTGGCGTCCTTCTCAGCGGCAATCAGGGTAACCGAACCCTCATCCACCTCAGCGGCGGTGTCCATCACCTCAAAGATGCGCTCGGCCCCCGCCATGGCGGAGAGCAAAGTGGTCATCTGCTGAGAGATCTGGTTCAGGGGCTGGCCCACCTGCTTGGAGAAGTTGAGGTAGATGGCCAGCCCGCCCAGGTCGAAGCCCTGAAGAACGGACAGCAGCCCGCCAAGGGCGGCGGTGAGGGCGTAGCTTATGTTCATCAGGTTGCCCGCCATGGGCATAATCATGGTGGAATAGAAGTTGGCCTTCTGGGCGGCGTCACGGTAGGTGTTGTTCAGCGCCTGGAACTTGGCCTTGGCCTGCTCCTCGTGGGTGAAGGCCTTTACTACCTTCAGCCCCTCGATGACCTCCTGAATTTCGCCGTTGACAGCCCCCAGAGCCTTTTGCTGCTTCTGGTAAAACCGGCGGCTGCGGCCGCCCAGCTGCTTGAACAAGGTCATGGTCAGGGCCAGGATCACCAAGGTGACAAAGAACAGCTTCCAGTTGATGAAGACCATCAGGATCACCAGCCCAACAAACATCAGGCAGCTCTGGATCAAGGAGACTACGCTCTGTTGGAGGGCCATCTGCACATTGTCAGCGTCGTTGGTGAAGCGGCTCATCAGCTCCCCGTGGGGGTGCTGGTCAAAGTAGGACAGGGGCAGTCTCTGCAGGGCGTCAAACAGGTCCTTGCGCAGCCGGTTGACCCCCTTCTCCGCCAGCTGAACCATCATAGCGGACTGGCCATAGGTGGCCAGACAACCCAGAATGTAGATGACCGCCAGCAGAGCGATGCGCAGGGCCAGCTCGGTGAGTTTTTTCTCCAGCGTCAGGCCGGGATCAACCAGCATGTTGATAAGGGGGCGCTGCAGGGCGGTCCCGCCCAGGTTGGCGGCCACAGACGCCGCCAGACACAGCAGCACAAACAGCAGGGGCAGCTTGCTCTTGGTGAGGTAGCCCACCAGGCGCAGGGCGGTTTTTTTGATGTTTTTGGGCTTGACTGGCCCAGCCTTAAAGGCTTGATTCGGTCCTGGCATTATCCGCCCACCCCCTCTTGCTGAGATTGATAAATCTCCTGATAGATCCTGTTGTTTGCCAGCAAATCGTCATGAGTACCCCGGCCGGCGATGTGGTCGTCGTCCAAAATAAGAATCTCGTCGGCGTACTGCACCGAGGAGATCCGCTGGGCGATGATAATGACGGTAGTATCCGCCAGATTTTTGTGGAAGGACTCCCGGATAGCTGCCTCGGTGGCCGAGTCCACCGCGGAGGTGGAGTCGTCCAGAATGAGGATGGCGGGCTTGCGCAGCATGGCCCGGGCAATACACAGCCGCTGTTTCTGTCCGCCAGACACGTTGGTGCCCCCCTGGGTCAGCTGGGTGTCGAAGCCCTCGGGAAGCCCCATGATGAAGTCGTAGGCCTGGGCATCCTTGGCGGCCTGGATCATTTCCGCTTCAGTGGCGTCCGGCCGGCCCCACAGCAGGTTTTCCCGGATGGTGCCGGTAAACAGCACGTTGGTCTGGTGTACGGGCCTGGGCAGCCAGTTGAAGGTGGACGTGTCCCTGGTGGTCCCGGAGCCGAAAAAGTCCATTCTGGAGGGGGCCATCCAGGCCAGCGGCTGG
>JAAWLY010000187.1 GCA_022798155.1 Lawsonibacter sp.
GTCCTCCGAAGACGCCGCGTCCATGCCGCTTCGTCCCACTTCATACCGCACGAACATATTCGGGTTTTCCGCCTGAAACTGCCGCCATCTGTCTGAGCTGCGGGAGGCCGGAGTGGTGCGCATCTCCTCCAGCGCTCTGGGCAAGTCCATGGGGCTGACCGCCTCTCAGATCCGCCAGGACCTGTTTTGTTTCGGCGAGTTCGGCCAGCAGGGCTACGGCTATAAGGTGGACAGCCTCAGAGAGGAGATCGGGGGCATTTTAGGCATCGACCAGGGCCACACCCTGGTGGTGCTGGGCACGGGCAACCTGGGCCGGGCGATTATCCAAAATTTCCGCTTTTCCACCAACGGTTTCCGGCTGCTGGCCGCCTTCGACATAAGCCCCGCCGTGGTGGGCACAGAGATTGCCGGGGTGCCGGTATACCATGTGGACAGGCTGGAGGCGTTCTGTGCCGCACGCCCGGTGGATGTGGGGCTGCTGACGGTGCCCATTGCCGCCGCCCAGGAGATGGGAAACCGGCTGGTGGAGGCCGGGGTGAGGGGCATCTGGAATTTTACCAACTACGAGATCACCTGCGCCAGTCCAGAGGTGGTGGTGGAGTCCGTCCACTTTTCCGACAGTCTGCTTACCCTAAGCTACATGATCTCCCAGCGGGAGAAACACGAGGAGGAAGAGGAATGAAACGATTTCTGCGCCCGCTGGTGCTTGTGTTGACCTTTGCCGCGCTGGCCGTAGGGGCCTATGCCGCCTCCGCCGGAGACAGCCTGATCTCCCTGAAATATTTGCAGAACACCTTTTTTCCCAGTGCGGTGGAAGAGGGGGAGAAGGCGGCCGGTCAGCTGCTGCGAAAGACCTATGACGATGCCAAGGCCCAGCTGGACGCGGCGGCGGGGAGCGGCGGGGGGACCGCCTCCTCCAGCTACAGCGACACCCTGCAGCGGCGCGTCTGGACAGACGGCCAGACCCTGACACTGCCCACCGGCTCCAGCTTTCTGATGCTGGAGGGCTCCGCCACCCTGTCCCACAGCGGGGCGGTGGTAGACGTCACCGCCGGGAGCGAGGCGGCCTCCGGGGCCAGGCTGATTGCCAACCACCGCTATCTGGTGGGGGAGGACACCGCCGCCACGGTGACTGTCCGATCCGGGCAGGCCGATCTGGGGGTGCAGGGCAGCTACGTGCTGTCCGCGGGGAAGGACAGGCACACCCCCTTCTACGACGTGGGTCAGATCGACTGGTTCTACGAGCCGGTGAGCTACGCCTATGAGCGGGGGCTGTTCTCCGGGATAGACGCCGGGCACTTCGCCCCTGAGATGTCCATGAACCGGGCCATGCTGATGACGGTGCTGTACAGCCTGGCCGGCTCGCCCAGCCAGACGGGCGCCCCCCCCTTTTTCGATGTGCCCGCCAGGGAGTGGTATGCCAACGCCGTTTTGTGGGGGACCAGCCAGGGCGTCGCCTCGGGGGTGGGGGACGGCTTGTTTTCCCCCAACGGCCCGGTCACCCGGGAGCAGACGGTGCTGATGCTGTATAACTACGCCTCCAAATATCTGAACAAGCCCATGGCCGGAGGGGCGGACCTGTCCGGCTACGGCGACGTGGACAAGCTCAGCGACTGGGCCCGCGCCGCCATGTCCTGGGCGGTGGGCCAGGGGATTGTCAGCGGCGCGGACAACGGCGGCCGCCTGACCCTGGAGCCCCAGCGGGGGGCGTCCCGGGCGGAGATGGCCACCATGCTCCGGGCTTTCTGCGAGAAAATTCTGTAATTTGAAAAAGGAGAGGCACCCATTTGCCCCCTGTGCCATATGATAAAATTGAGAGCGGCAGACAGCCCTCTTAAAATTCATAAACCAGGAGGTACTCAATATGGGGTGCTGCAATAACGGTTGGGGTGGCAACAGCTGCCTGTGGATCATCCTGCTGATCATCATCCTGTTCAGCTGCGGCGGCTGTGGAAACGGCTGCGGCTGCAACAACAACAACTGCAACTGCGGCTGCTGAGTCAGGCAGGACCGGGGCGCGGAGATTTTCTCCGCGCCCCTCCTTTTTTTCCCCGGAAGTACAAAAATTTTACCGGATATCCGGGGGGAGAACGGTGCGAAATATCTTGCAATTTCCCTGAAAGGGGTGTATCATACTTCTTATCAGCAATGCCGACGGTATCCAGAGAAACACAGAGAGGAACCGGCGGGTTTTGTTGTGCGCCCGGTGTGGACGGGCGCACAGGGCGCGCGGTGTCGGGAGAGGGCAAAAGAGACGGCGCGCCAGTCCAAAGCAGTTATAGGGAGGTCGAAAACTTACATGAGCAAATTTCTCAAACGATCTGCGCAGGGCGCGCAGGTCCCCCACGAAAAGCGGACTTCCAATCAGGAAACCGTAAAAATGCCGCTGCCCTCCAAAATTGTGCTGTCCATGGGCCAGCACATCGGCGCCCCCGCCGCCCCCCAGGTGGCCAAGGGCGACCAGGTCTGTGTGGGCACTGTGGTGGGCAAGGCGGGGGGCTTTGTCTCCTCCGACATCCACTCCGGCGTGTCCGGAACGGTAGATGGCATTATCACCATCACCGCCCCCAACGGCGCGCCCCAGACCGCCGTGGTGATTATCCCCGACGGCAAGCAGACGGTGGACCCGGCCATTGCGCCCCCCACCGTTACCGATCTCAAGTCCTTCCAGGACGCTGTCCGGGCCAGCGGCCTGGTGGGCCTGGGCGGCGCCGGTTTCCCCACGGCGGTGAAGCTGGCCCCCAAGAACCTGGACGAGATCGACACCCTCATCATCAACGGCGCCGAGTGCGAGCCCTACATCACCTCGGACAACCGCTGCTTCCTGGAGGACACCCAGTTTATTCTGGACGGCGTCCAGGCGGTGATGAAGTACCTGGAGATCCCCAGGTGCGTTATTGGCATCGAGGGCAACAAGCCCGAGGCCATCGCCAAGATGAAGAGCGCGGCCCCCGCCGGCGTGGAGGTGAAGGAGCTGCCCTGCCGCTACCCCCAGGGCGCTGAAAAAGTCCTCATCGAGAACTGTACCGGCAGGGAAGTGCCTTTCCCCGGCCTGCCCTCCGACGTGGGGGTGGTGGTGATGAACGTCACCTCTGTGGCCTTTGTAGGCAAATACCTGGCTACGGGTATGCCCCTGACCACCAAACGCCTCACTGTGGATGGCGACATCATCAAGGAGCCCAAAAACGTGGAGGTCATTATCGGCACCCCCGTCCGGGAGCTGATGGACTTCTGCGGCGGCTTCACCGAGGAGCCGGGCAAAGTGCTCTACGGCGGCCCCATGATGGGCAACTGCCTGGCCAGCCTGGACCAGCCCATTTTGAAGAACAACAACGCCGTGCTGGCCTTCTCCAAAAAGGCGGCCCAGCTGCCTAAGGCCACCAACTGCATCCACTGCGGCCGGTGTACCAACGCCTGCCCCCTGGGGCTCTCAGCCAAGGAGATCGTCCAGGCCTACAACGACGGCAATGTGGAGTTGCTCATTGAGCTCAACGCCGACCTGTGCATGAGCTGCGGCACCTGCTCCTTTGTCTGCCCGGCCAAGCGGCCCCTGGCCCCCTCCATCGCCCTGGCCAAGATTATGATGAAGAATGGAGGTAAGAAGTAATGGACAACAAGCTGATTGTCACCGCCGCGCCCCACATTACCAGCGCGGACAGCACCCAGAAGATTATGGGCCGGGTGTGCCTGGCTCTGGTCCCCACGCTGATTGCCTCCGTGATTATTTTTGGCGTCGGCTCTCTGATTGTCACCGCCGTTACGGTGGCGGCCTGTGTCTTTTTTGAGTGGGCCTACTGC
>JAAWLY010000188.1 GCA_022798155.1 Lawsonibacter sp.
GCTCTCGGCGGCGGTCAAATCCAGCTCGTCCAGGTTCAGCTCCACCTCGATATGGTGTTCCGCTCTGAGTTTGGACAAAAGACATACCGTCTCCACATGGGCGGTTCTTGGGAAGAGGTCCACCCCCTGGGCCCTCGCCGCCGGATAGCCCAGTTCGCTGAACCGGCTTACGTCCCGGGCCAGGGTGGCAGGGTCGCAGGAGACGTAGACGATGCGCTCCGGGGCCATGCCGGCCAGGAGCGCGGGCACCTCGGGGGACAGCCCCTTCCGGGGCGGATCCACGCAGATCACTTGGGGGCGGACACCCTCCTGTGCCAGTTTTTGTGCCACCGCTCCCGCGTCGCCGCAGAAGAATTCAGCATTGGAGATGCCGTCGCGCCGGGCGTTTTTCCGGGCGTCCTCCACCGCCTGGGGGACAATCTCCGCCCCGATAACCCGGCCGGCCCGCTGGGCCAGGGCCAGGGAGATGGTGCCAATGCCGCAGTACAGGTCTAAGACGGTCTCGGTTCCGGCCAGCTGGGCGAAGTCCAAAGCGATGGAGTACAGCCTTTCCGTCTGGGCCCGGTTGATCTGGAAGAAGGAGGGGACGGACAGCCGGAAGGATAGTTGACATAACTCTTCCTCCAGCCAGTCCCGGCCCCAGAGGACGGTGTATTTGTCCCCCAAGATCACGTTGGTGTCTCGGATGTTGGTGTTCAGCACCACACCGGCCAGCCCGGGATCCGCTTGGCGGAGAGCGTCTGTCAGCGCCTCGCGGTGGGGCAGACTGTCCCCGTTGGCCACCACGCACACTAAACTCTCACACCGGCGGTTGGTGCGGACGTACAGATGGCGGATCAGCCCTTTGCCGGTGCCCTCGTCGTAGGGGGGGACGGAAAACTCCTCCATCCAGGCCTTGAAGGCGTTCCGCAGACGGGTGACCGCCTCCGGCTGGAGGGGGCAGTCCGGGGCGTCCAGCACGTCGTGACTCCGGGGGCGGTAGTAGCCCACGGCCAAGCCGCCCTTGCCCTCTGACACCGGGAACTGCACCTTGTTCCGGTAGCGCAGGGGGTCCTCCGCCCCCAGCACCGGGGGCAGGTCCAGCTTCACATGGCCCACCCGCTCCAGGGCGTCGGCGATGCGCTGGCGTTTGGCCCGCAGCTCTTCCTCATAGCTCATGTGCCGGAACTGACAGCCGCCGCATTTGCCGTACAGGGGGCAGTCGGGAATAATCCGCTCCGGAGAGGGGAGGAGCAGCTCCGTCCCCCGGCCCCAGGCCACATTTTTGTTCACCTTCTCCAGCCGGACCCGCCACCGCTCCCCTGAGATGGTGTACGGCACAAAGACTACCCGGCCCTCCAGCCGGGCAACCCCCATCCCCTCGGCGGTGTAGCCGGTGATGTCCAAGGTGTGGACGGTGTTTTTTCGGATGTCGGCCATAGGACGCGCCCCCTTTTTCAGTCAGGTAATCATACCACATTTTTCCGGAAGGGTAAAGCAAAAAAGCGGAGGCCGTCCGGCGGACAGCCCCCGCTTTTGGGGAGGGAGATTATTTTTTGTCGCTGAAGTAGTCCTTGGTGATTTTGGCCACCACGCCGGACAGGGCCAGCAGGGCTACCAGGTTGGGGATGGCCATAGCGCCGTTGAGGGTATCGGAGATGTCCCACATCAGCGTACCGGAGCCGGTGGCGCCCACGATACAGAACAGGACAAAGATTACCTTGTAAACCGTAACAAAGACCTTGTTGTCGTTGGAGATATAACCCCAGCAGCGCTCACCGTAGTAGCTCCAGCTGAGAATGGTGGACAGGGCGAAGAAAATCAGGCTGATCTGAATGACGGTGCCGCCCAGGGTGCCGGGGAGAATCTCGTTGAAGGCGGCCACGGCGGCGGCGCCCTTGGTGCCGAAGGCGTCTACGGTGCCGGCGTCCAGCACGCCGGAGAGGATGACGGCCAGAGAGGTGATGGTGCAGATGACGATGGTGTCGATAAAGACCTCAAACACGCCCCAGATGGCCTGTTCGGCGGGCTTCTCGGTGGAGGAGGCGGCGTGGGCGATGGGGGCGGAGCCCAGGCCGGCCTCGTTGGAGAACACGCCCCGGGCAAAGCCGTTCTGCATGGCCTTCATAATCGCGACGCCGAAGATCGCGCCCTCCACCGCTTTAAAGCTGAAGGCCTCGGTAAAGATGGCCTTGAACGCGGCGGGAAGGTCGGCGACGCGCAGGACGATGACCGCGATGCCGGCGATGATATAAAAGACAGCCATAAAGGGGACCAGCAGGGAGGTCACCTGGCCGATGCGCTTCACGCCGCCGATAACCACAACCCCCACCACTACGGTGAGGATAATGCCGCCCACCAGGGGCTCCAGGCCGAACAGACCGTTCAGGGAGCCGGCAATCTCGCTGGACTGGGCGATGTTGCCGATGCCGAAGGAGGCCAGGCCGCCCAGAATGGCGAAGATGACCGCCAGCCACTTCCAGCCCTTGCCCAGGCCGTTTTCAATGTAGTACATGGGGCCGCCCTTGTGTACGCCGCTGGCGTCGGTGTCCCGGTACTTCATGGCCAGGGCGATCTCGGAGTATTTGGTGCACATGCCGAAGAAGGCGGAAAGCCACATCCAGAACACGGCCCCCGGGCCGCCGGCGAAGATGGCCCCGGTGACGCCGGCGATGTTGCCGGTGCCCACGGTGCCGGCCAGGGCGGTGGTCACCGCCTGGAAAGGGGACAGATTGCTGCCGTGGTCCTTGCTCCCCTTCCGGCTGAACAGGGAGCCCACGGTATTCTTCATAATGTAGCCGAACCAGCGCACCTGAATCCAGCCGGTGCGGAAGGTCAGGAAGATGCCGGTGCCCACCAGCAGCACCAGCATGATGGGGCCCCACACGAAGTCGTTGATTTTGCCGTTGACCAGCGTGACGATTTCGAGGAATTTTTCCATACTTTTCTCTCCTTTAAGGCAGACAAAAAACGGGCCGCGGAAATGCCCGCAGCCCAAAGAAAAAACACAGCCCGGCGGAGCGCGGCCCCGCCGTTTTGACTTTTCCTCTGTCCTTTTGCCTGAGAGATTGGCGGGGCGGTTTGTCCTCCCCACGTTGCACCTTCGGCACCCGGTTTACGAGCTTCTCCAGAGTCACATCCACGCGCAGTCCTCATCCCAGCTGGGGACACCTGAGAGTGTTACTCCTTCGGCAGGCCATAGGGCCGTTTTCCTGTGCGCTTCGTCTGTCTTTATTCAATTACTCTGATACCATAACACAAAATACAGCTTCTTGTCAACGTCTGGCGGACAATAATACGCCAGATACGGGATTTTCAGCTATTTTGAACCAAGGAAGTGGAATATTTCTTTGAGAAAGTTTACAATTTGCTCTTTTTTTGCGGGAAAGAGTGTGGTATACTGAATAAAATTATGGTTATCTGTGTGTGAAGGCGGATATGATCCGCCCGTTATGCAGAACAAAAGGATACGGGCGGGTGATACCCGCCCCTACATTCTTTCCTTCCCCTGAAAACTGCCAAATTACGACCGAGAGGTGTTTTACACAATGAGCCTGTTTACCAAGCTGTTTGGGACCTCCTCCCAGCGGGAGCTGAAGTCCATTTACCCCATCGCCGACAAGGTGGACGCCCTGGAGGAGGAGTACAAATCCCTCACCGACGCCCAGCTTCAGGCCAAGACCCCGGAGCTGAAGCAGCGCCTGGCCAACGGCGAGACGCTGGACGACATCCTGCCCGAGGCCTTCGCCGCCTGCCGGGAGGCCGCCTGGCGCGTGCTGGGCCTGCGCCCCTACCGGGTGCAGGT
>JAAWLY010000189.1 GCA_022798155.1 Lawsonibacter sp.
TTGGGGTGGCTGGGCCGGTGGCCCAGGGAGTCGAAGTCCCCCACCGCCAGGTCGGGGTTGACCCCGTAGGCCATCAGGGAGTCGAAGCCCCGGTCGGCGGCGATGACGTAATCCCCCTGTTTGGGGCAGGGGCGCAGGGCGGGGGTCAGGGACATGGCCCCCACAATGTAGCAGATATTGGAAGAAGGGTTCATTTGGTACCACTCCCGGATGTAATGGATTGGCAGATTTTGCCGCACCGCTATTATAATACAAAAGCTTACTGATTTGCAAGAAATTATAGGGGCTTTCCTTGACTTTCTCGCTGGAACAGAATAGAATAGCCGTTGCTGATTCTGTCTGTGGGAGGTGGAGATTTTGTTCCACTATTTTGACAACGCCGCCACCACGCCGGTGCGGCCGGAGGCCGCCCAGGCGGCCCTGGAGGCCATGACGGAGGGGTGGGGCAACCCCTCCTCTCAGTATGCCCTGGGGACCCAGGCGGCCGCCCAGGTGAAAAAGTGGCGGGGCGACGTGGCCGGGGTATTGGGCTGTCTGCCCCAGGAGCTGTTTTTTACCTCCTGCGGCTCAGAGAGCGACAACTGGGCCATCCAGGGGGCGCTGGAGCTGAACCGCCGGAGGGGGAAGCACATCGTCACCACCGCCATTGAGCACGCCGCCGTGCTGGAGCCGCTCAAAGCCCTGGAACGCCAGGGGTACGAGGTCACCTGGCTCCAGCCCGACCGCCGGGGGAACATCACCCCGGAACAGGTGGAGGAGGCCCTCCGCCCCGACACCGTCCTGGTGTCTATGATGCTGGTGAACAACGAGCTGGGCACCATCCTGCCTGTCAAGGAGGCGGCCCAGGCCATCAAACGCGCCGGCTGCCCCGCCTTGCTCCACTGCGACGCCGTTCAGGGCTTTTTAAAGGTACCCTTCACCCCCAGGGACCTGGGGGTGGACCTGCTCTCCCTCAGCGGACACAAGATTCACGCACCCAAAGGGGTGGGGGCGCTGTATGTGCGCGGGGGAGTAAAGCTCCCCCCTCTGATTCGGGGGGGCGGACAGGAGTCCGGCCTGCGCTCCGGCACCGAGGCTACCGCCCAGATCGCCGCCTTTGCCGCCGCCGTCCGGCTGGGGGCGGAGAGCCTCCAGGCGGATATGGCCCATATGGCGCGGCTGAAGGCCTATATTACGGAGGGGTTGGCCCGGACGGTTCCAGAGGCCGTGCTCCTCACCAGCAGCGGCGCCCCCCATATCTTGCCCATCTCCTTGCCCGGCTATAAGAGCGAGGTGGTGGTGCGCTTCCTCAGCGATAGGGGGATCTACCTCTCCTCCGGCTCCGCCTGCCACAGGGGGCGGCCTAGCCACGTCTTTGCCGCCCTCAAGCTGCCCAAGCAGCAGCTGGACGGCGCGCTGCGGATCAGTCTGTCCTATGACACCACGCCGGAGGACGCGGACGCCCTCCTTGACGGCCTGAAAGCGGCAGCGAAACAGCTATTTACAAGTTTATCATAAAAAGGAGTATCGTTGTGTTCGCATACATGAAACAGAAGCCCGGCTTCTATAAACAGGTGGCCGTTCTGGCCACCCCCATTGTGCTGCAAAACCTGATTACCAGTGCCCTGGGCATGGCGGACACCTTTATGGTGGGGATGCTGGGGGAGGTGCCCATGGCGGCAGTGACCCTGGCCAACATCCCGCTGTTTGTGGTCCAGCTGTTTATTTTCGGGGTGCAGAGCGGCTCCTCCGTGCTGGACAGCCAGTACTGGGGCAAGCAGGAGCTGGAATCCATCAACCGGGTGCTGGGGGTGGCTCTCTGGGTGGTGCTGTTGGTGTCCTCTCTGTTTGCCGCCATCCTGGTGATCTGCCCGGTGGAATTTTTGGGCCTTTTCGGCAACGAGCCGGAGGTCATCCAGCTGGCCGCCCAATACGGCTCCATCGCCGGACTGTCTTACGTGTGCAGCGCCTTTACCATGATGTATGTGGCCGCCTACCGCAGTATGGAGCGGCCCCAGCTGGGCATGTACATCCTGATTACCTCCATGACGGTGAACACCTTCTTAAACTGGGTGCTTATCTTTGGAAAGCTGGGCGCCCCCGCCCTGGGGGTGCGGGGGGCCGCTCTGGCCACCCTGATTGCCCGGATGCTGGAGGTGGCCATTGTGGTTGTCCACATGCGCTTCAATACCTTCTTCCGAGTCCATCTTCATCTGCTGCTCTGCCCCGGCCTGGATATGGTCCGCCGTTTCCTGCGCTATGGCAGCCTGGTGGTGTTCAACGAGACCACCTGGGGGCTGGGCTCCTCCATTTTCCCCACCATTATGGGCCACATGGCGGGCAGCACCGAGATTCTGGCCGCCTACACCGTGGCGGGCAACATCGACAAAATCTGCATGGTGGTTTCCTTCGGCCTGGGCGCCACCGCCTCCATCATCATCGGCCGGGAGGTGGGGGCCGGACGGCCCCAGCAGGTGCGGTCGGTGGGGGCCGCCATGTGTACCCTGGCCCTGCTGTGCGGCACGGGCATCGGGCTGCTGCTGCTCCTCTTTGCCCGGTTCTTGGCCCCCGCCTGGGTGTTCCCCCTGTTCCAGATGTCGGCCCGGTCGGCCTCCATCGCCGTGATGATGATGACTGTCCAGGCCGCCATCCGCCCCCTGCGGGACTTCAACAGCGTGGCCATTGTGGGGGTGCTCCGAGGGGGCGGCGACGTGCGCATGGCCACCATTATCGACACCGCGCCTCAGTGGTTTATCGCCATCCCCGCCGCCGTGCTGCTTGGCTCGGTGCTCAAACTGGACATCCTATGGGTCTACCTGTCTATGACGCTGGAAAACATCTTCAAGTTTTTCTTCGGCCTGCGGCGTATCCGCTCAGACAGCTGGATTCGGGACCTGACCCGAGCGTGAATATAGAAAAACTGACCGCTTGTCATTTTTGGCAGGCGGTCAGCTTTCTTTTTCGCGTTCTGAGATGTAGTTTTTCAAAATCGTCTCGACCATGTTGGCGAAATTCCGGTTTTCCATTTGGCCGTACATTCTGATTTTCTCGGCAATCTCTTCTTCAAGCCGCAAACTATATACCCTTCTCTCCACACCCATTGTATCACCTCGTAATTATTTTAATTACATTATAATACATTATCAAACTTTCTATTGTAATTTATTGTCATCTAATGTATACTGCTGGCGAGGTGATGAATATGGCAGAATTTTGCCTGGACTGTTTCAATGAACTGCACGGAACAAATTATGGTGACGGTGCGGTGAAGCTTGATTATGACCTTTGTGAGGGCTGTGGAGAATGGAAACTGACAATTGTGGATTTTTATCCTTGGGCTTTGACCCCCGATGGGAGTCCACGCATCAGAACCCCACGAAAGGAGACTACTTTTTTTCAAGATCTGAAAGCACTAATAAAGAAGAGGAAACGTTAGCACAGACCCGGGCATTCCGCCAGGAATGGCCGGGGCGTTTTTGTTTATAATAAATTCATAAAGTAGCTATTGACAATTTCCGGGGGTAGTGGTACATTATCTTTAGCACTCAAAGGATATGAGTGCTAAACCGATGAATGAGAAAGACGGTGAGTGCCGTGGCATTGTCAGAGCGGAAAAAGCGTATCCTGCGGGCCGTTGTAGAGGCCTATATCGCCACCGCCGAGCCGGTAGGCTCCAAGGCGGTTGCCCAGCTGGCCGGGCTGGACGTGTCCACCGCCACCATCCGCAACGAGATGGCCGACCTCACCGAGCAGGGCTA
>JAAWLY010000003.1 GCA_022798155.1 Lawsonibacter sp.
CCGCCTCAGGAAATCATTTCTTCCCACCTCAAACCACGGATAATCGTGTATTATCTGCCTATATTTTACTTCAATTTCTTACAAACTTCAACCCCATTTTTCTATATTCCTATATTACTTATCATAGCGCCCTATAAGGCTCCGAAAAAGGGCGCTGACTTTGTAAAAGCCAACACCCTTAATACATATTCAGATTTAGAAAAGAGGAAGGGTACCTTCCATTTCCATAAACATTCCAGTGAAATAATTGGTGGATCAGGTGTCCGCCCGTCCAGAGTTGCGTAAAATAAGGACTCATATAGTTATTGGCCATATGAGTCCTTGGTTGTGGTGGAGATAAGCGGGATCGAACCGCTGACCTCCTGAATGCCATTCAGGCGCTCTCCCAGCTGAGCTATACCCTATATTAAACTTTTGAACCAAAATAGTTCAAGTATCTCTCCTATATATTTAGTTTTATATACTTATAGAAGAAAATTCGTGAAGTCACAAGATCATTCGCCTGCAAAGTTACCGGAAAACGACTCCCTCAATAATCCATATGAAGATATGCTGATTTTAAATGGATGTATGTGCGATTCGGCTTGGTTGCCTTTGACAACCAAACCGCCATCATCGCACTTTGTGCGATGATGGCGGCGAAAAATTTGAAGAACATCCGAAACGAAAACGGGGTAGCTTTCGTTTGTCTGCATGGAAAGGAATTGTTGAAGTAGCTGAAAAGTATCCAAGAGGTAAAACGACATTCTCGCTCTAATGATTGGCAAAGACCACCAGCCGACTGGTGGTCTTTGCTTATTCAACAGGTATTTATACAGTATCATCGATCTTTCCTTCCCGTGTCCCATCGTGTCCGGCCAAGGTGAAACATAGCGTGAATCCGGCCTTCCCGTTTCTGACACCGCATTGAGCACACTCACCGGCAGTCTGCGAATACTCACCAGGGCTGGCATAATACAAATTCAGCCGGGAAGCGCTTTTTCACAACTTCCCGGCTAAATTGAGTAGTAGCGTCGTATTTTGGATGACACCCTGTCAGCAGTATGCTCGTTTAATTCGCCCTGACCATACTCTTCAAAACGGCGCAGACCTTGTCCCCCAAATCGGCATATTGAGGATAGTCCCTGCGAAAGCTCTGAAGCGTCACAGACGGCGTCAGGTAATCATCAATAAAGTCCGGAATGTGTGCCAGGACGATCCCTAAGCCCAATTGCTCAAAAAAGTGCTGCGGGTTGTTGACCAGATCGTCTTCGCTTCCGTCAGCATAGCATGTTACCCTGAGTGTTCGGTTGCCCCCAATCCACGGGCGCTCCCATGACGGGAAAAATCGCCCAAAGCTCGGTTGCCGCTGAAAGTGAACCCGGAAACCGCTTCTGCGCCGGATCGCATCCTGCGCATACTCAAACACATCATCAATCGCGGTCCCATTGATCCCACACAAGTCCCTGCATATCTGACTGATTACCACACCCAAGGAATCTTCCGCCCGAATCAAATTTCCCAAGTTGTGTTCCCCTTTCTCCTGGACGCAGCTGCTGTCCAGGGTCGTATGCAGTTTCTTCCGTTGCCAAAAGACACCAGCTATTCAACCGTTTATGTGCCAGATCGGAGCGCTCACCTATCAGAATTCATTCGGTTTGTGGGGTGCACGCCGCACTCCATTCAGAACATACTCATCCAGGCGAAGGCCCCTATAGATACAGTTGCCGCCCGCATCTTTTGGCTTATATGCTGTCCTTCGTCCGTATTAATTTCTTCCATTTTACTGGCCGGAATCTTCAGCCCGCCACAGGTACAAGCGTCTCCAGAAGAAAACGCTTCACAGCCTGGAACGTATTGACAAAAAACTGATTGAAGCTGTTTTCGCCACTGCCCCTCGATTCCGTCGCCTTCACCTCCTTTCTCATTGCCCCCAGAAGAACTTTGATGACTTTCACGTTTTCTTCTGAGGCAAATTTGTCAAAATCGCGGAAATACCCTAGCAGATCACTGTCTGCGCGATAAATGGACGTCACAATACCGAGCAAATCCAACATCGTTCCATCCCGGCTGTAGAGCGCCCCTTCTCCTCTCGCGTTGCCGTAGCCGGCCTTTACCAGAAGCTCTGGATACGGTACCCCGATGTGGGGGGAGATTTTTTGCAAGGTGGACCTCTCCGGGTCCGTCCAGCCCGTTTCAATGCGACTGAGCGTCACAGCGTTCACACCTGCAAGCCTCCCAAGCTCCTTTTGGGTAAGTTTTTTTGCCTTTCTTGCCTCCTTTATCAACTCCCCCACAGGATTCTTCAGTTCTCGCTCCACACTTTCCGGCGTCTCATTCATCTCATTTGTTTCATTCATTCCGTTACACAACTGCGTATCTCCTTTCCGCGATTTTTACGCGTTTGCACGGTGTGTTTCTCAGAATCATCACAAGCCGCCTGCATGGATAATCCCCCTTTTGGAGTGGGGAAAACGTTCGCTGTGCCCTCCGGCACCAGATACGGCAACTTCCCGCAGACTGCTTTTCATCACACACATGAATGACGCGTGGAGACTGGCTCGAATAAGCCAGCTTGTAAAACATATTATAGCATTGAGCTTTGCATCTGTCAAGCTCTTGGGGCTATATTTTTAGCACTATTTAATATTCAATCCATCAAAAGCTAAATTTTTCTTAGCGTTTTAATTTTATGTTCTTGACACGGAAGAAAGCCCGTGCTATAGTATAGACATCGAGAGACAGAAACCTGCCACGCTCCAATGGTTGAAACGGTCACACGAGCCAGGAGGAAACCTATGAATATGAAGAGAAAACCCAACCAGTACAAGCCTATCCGTCCCAAGGGTGGGCACAACAGCAGATATGACGCTCACGCCCCTGCTTTTACGTATCTGCTCAGTTCCGACGCAGGCGGAAAAGGAAAGTCCGATTTCGAACAAACCTACATCCCAGACGAGGCAACGAGCAAAGCACTCATGGGCATCGTAGAGTACCCCATGGACAGCATCTGTGCCCTGATTGGCAATCCGGGGCAGGGAAAAACGTCGGATATCAAATACACCTTTGGCTGTGGCAACAATGCGCCACAACTTTGGAGGGAGAAACAGACCGTCATATTTCCAGTCTTCTGCCAGGGCATCATTCTTGAAACTAGTGCCGGAGATGGGCTGACCGTGGCTCATGCCAGGATGGATATGGAAAAGAGCGTTTCCGCTGTTTGCACCATGATGGAGGGGGAAATTTCCGGGCTCCGGGACTGGTTCGACTCTCCGGAGGGCCAGCGCGGCTTCTGCCAGTTCATCCGCGACACTAACCCCAAGGCGTTAGAGGATCCGAAGGCCGCCCCCCAGGGCGAGAGGAATCGAAGTGATGCTGAAAAAATCCGCATCGCCAAGGAGAACGACTTTTTCATCTATGTGGTTTCGAAGCTGAAATTCTACCTTGCCAGCGGACGGACTGACTACAACAGGGTACTGGTCATCATAGATAACATCGAAGCGCAAAGTCAGATCTACCGGGATCAGCTGGTGCTACTCTACATGAAGTTGTATAACTGCCTGCACAACTATCCATACAGCGGGGCGGGGGAGAGAGCCTATGTAAACCTGCTAATCGCCATAGACCCCGCCACCTACCGGGAGTTGGAACGGCATCCGGGCATGATTGGACTCCAGTCCGCACGAAAGATATACAAGGAAGGTGGCTTGGACATCCAGAAATACTTCAAGAAAAAAGCCGCCGCCATACCCAAAGAGCTGAAGCGGAACAATTACAGAATGTGGCGGGAGGCGGAGGATACTCTGGACGCTTTCTGTGGTCGGCTGGACGGCAAATATGCCAGCATGATTATGGGCCTTGCCGACAACAGCGTTCAGACGGCGCTGAAGCTGTTTGATCGCATCCTGTCCAACCCTTATTGGATCACAAAGGACTCCTGTACCGACAGTAACGCAACGGAAGGCGGCTACGTCTACAACAATATCACGGTTATCCGCGCCGTGGCCTGCGGTCCCAACCTTGTATATCGAGGGGAGGATTCTCCTATTCCCAACGTGCTTCTCAACTCGGAACTGGACGATGACAATAATTCCATCCTCAGTCTCTATATCATCGCATACTTTAAGCCGGAGACATCAGAATACCGAGGCTATGGGGCAAATACCGTAGAGGAGTCCCGACTGAAAAGCGACCTGTCTGATTTGTTTACTGACAACAGCCCAGCGGGCGTTCAACAGATGAATAAACGAATTTCAAAAACGCTAGTCAGCCTTTGCGCATTCGGCGTGATAGGAAAAGCTCTGGGCACCGAAAGTAAAAACCCGAGGCTATTTATCACCCGTAAAGGCGCTGAAATCTGGAATATGCTTGCCCGGGACAGCGTTCTGCTGGAAATGTACCGCGAGGACTACTATCGGGACTATGACCCCCAAGAACATAGCGCAGACACGGACAGGTTCAAATCCAGCCAGGACTTTATGCAGGATGGCAGACAACAGTTCATCTTCGTGGAACTCTATAAGTTGCTGCGTGAGTTGCTCCAGATAGAGCGGGGTATGCTGGAAGTGGTAATTCGCAACGGCGCTGGAGATAAATATGGTTGTCTCTTCGATGAAAAAACTATGGTGGGGCACCTGATGGAGGGAGTACACCGATCCGTTGAGTTTTCAGGCAAAACGGGCGTTCCGGATGTCCTATCCCAACGGGAGTGCCTTGAACAAGAGATCAACGAAATCAGGCGGCAACTATAGGTACTCTGGACATATAAGTCCTTGAGTGCTGGTACCCCGGCTTTTCAGCACTACTTCACTGGTCAGCCATCTGGTTCCCCTATAGGGAATGCGGCACAGCGAAAGGAGCGTGATTCCCATGTACTAAAAAATAACGGCACACAGAGTTGCAGCTCTGTATGCCGTGCTTGAACAGAACCCAAACGACAGCCATCAACCACGAGGATGTGTCAGGATCCCTACATCGTTATGTTACCATAGCGGTGCGCACATGTCAAGAAAAAACACTTGTTCTTCTCATATGGGCATCCTGGCATATCCTCCGCATTTTTATAGGAGGATCGATCATGAAGATTCTTCTGAAACTTCTTCCGTCATGTGCTCACGCCGTTCACCATGATTTTCGCGGTCATTGCAGGTCTGCTGGCTGCTGGCGTCTCGGCGCTGGTGGAGTTCTTTGTGCTCCAGCAGTGGCTCCGTCCCGAAAATCAGCGACTGTTTTTCATCCCGCTGATTGTGGTCATCGCTCTGGAGGGCATCAAGCTGTTCCTTCATTTTTCTGAAGCAGCCTTCAAGCAGAATCCTCTCTCCGACACAGACCGGGCGTCTCTTCAAACTTTTCTGAGTGTGCTCCCCTATATCAAATGGGGGCTGGTCGCATTCTCCCTTGTGTGCACCCTCATCTTTATGTCTAGTTCCTTCTATTATAAGGTGCCGGGGGAGGAGGCGGAGTCGGTTCAAGCGGCCAGAGAGAAGATCGAGGCGGCGTACAGTCGAGATGAGCAGGCGGCCATTGAGGAAGCTAACCGGATCTATCAGAACACCATTGATGCCGCCTTTCTCCAGGTACAGGCGGCTCAGGATCACTTCGATACCATCACCATCGTTTACACTCCCCGGAATGAGTACGTGCGCAGCACCGAAGCAAAAGGGGCTGCCCAGCAGGCATTGCAAACGGCTCAGCAAGAGTATGCTCTGGTGCAGAGCCAAGCCGAGCAGGCGCGCACAGACCGCCTAGATGCTGCCAGACAGGTGCTGGATGCCTCCAAGGCTCAGGAGTTGGAGGCGCTGGAACAGTCTGAACTGGCACTGATCTCGGGAGACAACCGATATCTGAGTAGCTTTCTGCTGTTTTTCAGCCAAACGTTTTTCGGCCATACCTACTCCCGCCCCTCTTACTATATTTGGGTTGTAATCATTTCCGTCGCCCTGTCGGCCCTGCTGGAA
Source organism: Lawsonibacter sp. (assembly GCA_022798155.1). GTDB lineage: Bacteria > Bacillota > Clostridia > Oscillospirales > Oscillospiraceae > Lawsonibacter. Next base: position 5,937 of record JAAWLY010000003.1, read on the forward strand.
GCAGTCATTAGTCTTTCTCAGCGCGTAATTACTCTCCCGCCAGGGGCGCTGTCCGCTATATCAGAGGGAGCGCCAATCGATGCTGAAGGAAAGGAGAGGGTTGCCCGCTTCCTACGGTACCTCACAAGCGCCTTCATTGCGCTATCCATCTTTCTTATGTACGGCGGGCTCATGGAAATCAGCTATAACGGTATCCATCTGGGTGCTGCGCTGGTCTGCAGCCTCGTCGCTGTCCTGATCCCGTCCGTAATTTTCCGCAGTGTTCAGCCTGAGCAGGAGGAGGAAGGCATCAAGCGCTTTTTCCAGAAAGCTGCTTCCGAAGCCCAGGCCGTCACCGTGAAAGGACTTCTCTCGTTCGCTGGCTTTATGCTGATCGGCATGCTCTTCGGCGAGACGTTTGTCTCTCTGAGTGTCCCGGCAATCGGCATTTCCGTTGGAAATATTATTGGTCACACGCTACACCTACTGCCGACCAACAGTCCAGCGAACGCACAGGCGTAATGCCGTCTCAGATGTGCAAATTGCCCTTCCCTGCACTAAGGGGAGGGCAATTTCATCGTATAATGTTTTTATATGTTGTGGCAAGCGTCATGTTTTCCGCCCGAACAAAAGCGAGCAGGGCTCCTATCTGATATTTCACATAACATCTGGCCTCATCAGCGGATATTGTCATCGTTCTGCGTCCAAACCCCAACAGATCCGGAAAGCTTGGATGGGCCCCTACCGCAATACCGTTTTTCTTTGCCAGAGTTACCGCCTGTTCCATAATCATGGGATCACCAGCGTGCCAGCCGCACGCAAGATTCGCGGAAGAAATGCACGGAATGATTTGAGCGTCCATCCCTATTTTGTACGCCCCGAAGCTTTCACCCAGATCCGCGTTAAGGTCAATCATTTTTACTCCTCCTGTTATTTTGGCCTGATTTTCCTCCAACCTTTATGACTATTATTCAGCAAATTATATAATTTTATCTTAATCACTGAATAGACAATTTACAAGCAGGTCTTTTGCTGATATTGCATCAGCAAGTATGCTGTATCTCCTAAATTTGTTCAAAAACAGAAACAAATATGAATGAAAAATCACCATGCTCCGCTATTCAAAAGTTTATCCTATCCATAAGCGAATCTGAAAAATGGCAAAGAAAAAAGGCATAGCCCAAGTGTTATAATGGGAGCGCGACCGGCCCCAAAACACGGGAGGGAACGCCTTGTGGAGATTATAGCGCCGAAAGATCAGATACAAAATTTCTTTTTGGAGAAACACTTCGATTTTTTGACGAGTGTATCCCAGCAGCGGCTTCAGGAGATGATCTTGTCCAGCCGCGTGAAGGTGCGTAGTGGAACAACGCCGGACTATGGCGAGCGCGGTCCTGCCCAAAACAGCGCCATCCCCAAAAGCAACACGGCCAACCCAGGGGGCCGGATCGCGTTACTCCCATTTGGAGGGGAAGGTTATCTATGGGCCTCAGGTCCATTCCTCCATTGTTGAGACCGGAGATATCTCGCTATCTTCTAGAGCAAACGGGTGCCTATGTTCTGATGGACAGTTGGTACACCAATCCCGGTGTTCTTGACGCCTGTCTGGAGAAGGGATGCCATTTGATCGGCGCAATGAAAGCCAACCGCATCCTTTTCCCAGAAGGGAAGCGTACCTCCGCCTCCGACCTGACCGCCCCTCTCGACCCAGGCTGTTTTCACCCTGTAACGGGAAAGGCTGTTGTTTTCGAGATTTCCTTTGGGCGCTTTGTCGAAAGTAGTTTCTCAAAGTATATTATGATAGAGGGCAAGGGCCAACCAACTGAGCCCGCCACTCCCCCCCACCAAAACCGTCCAGTATAGATGGCAAGTCCATGAAGTTCCAGTTTACAGCACAAAAAATTATCTCGGCGTTGTGACCGACTATATGAAGCTCCGGGATGTAGACTCAGTTCTGAATGGGACCTCCGCCCAATTTAATATGACCTAGGATGGGGCAGATGTGGTCGAGGGCTGGGTTATCAGAAGCAAGTAACGCGGTTTGACCACTCAAAAGAGACACGGCGGAAGTTCCGCCGTGTCTCTTTTTCGGTCTTATAAAACTTTGCGCATAGCTTACAAAAGTTCCCACAGTGGAGCTAAAACATAGGGCAGGTGTTATAAAATCTTCTTCACCTTCGCGAAAAGCGCCTCACAGTAATGATGACCGCCCGCTCGCGCGGCACGGGCGGTTTTTGCGGTTATAGGGAACTCTCCCGCTCCGGAGCGGGCCAGCTGCCCCCGCCCTCCTCTCCGGAGGCCCCGCGCCCGGGGGCCGCAGGAATCCCCATCTCGCCGCGGTACTTCGCCACGGTGCGCCGAGAGAGTACACAGCCCTCCCGGGCCATGCACCGGCAGAGCTGCCCGTCCGACAGCGGCGCCCCCTTGTCCTCTCCGGCGATCAGCCGCCTCAGCAGCCGGCGGGCGGCGGCGGCGCTGGTATCCTCCCCTCCGGAGGGACCGGAGAAGAAATATTTCAGGGGATACAGCCCCCGGGCGCACTGGAGATACTTCTCCCGGACCGCCCGGCTTACCGTGGACTGGTGGACATTCAGGGCCTGCGCCACCTCAGCCATCCGTAGGGGGACCAGCCCCTCCGGCCCCACCCGGAAAAATCCGGCCTGCCGATCCACAATGACTTGCGCGCACTGCGTGAGGGTGCTCTCCCGCTGCTCCACGGCCCACAGGATGCCCTCCGCCTGCCGCAGCTTCCCCGTCAGATAGGACCGAACCTCCTCGTCCCGCGATTGGGCCAGCAGCTCTCTGTAATATGCGCTGATTCGGAACGGCGGGCGTTTCTCCACCGCGGCTCGGACGGTCCACCGCCCCCGCTCCTCCGCCACCAGCAGGTCGGGCTGGGGATAGAGGGTCTGCTCGAAGTGATGAAAGGGAGCGCCGGGGCGGGGCTCCAGCTCCCGGATTGTCCGCCGGGCCAGCTCCACCTGTTCCGGCGTAATTCCCAACTCCCGGGCGAGGGCCCGGTCATGGCGCCGGGCCAGCAAATCAATATGGTCCCGGACAATCGCTAACGCGGGGCCGGTCTCGCCCACCCGTTCCAACTGAAAGGTCAGGCACTGAGAGAGATTCCCGGCCCCCACCCCCGCTGGCTCCAGCGTCCTCAGCAGAGCCAGAGCTTCCTCCAGTCGTTTCAGGGGGATTTCCCCCCGGTTGGACAGCTCCTCCAGGGGAATCCTAAGATAGCCGTCGTCATCCAGGCACCGGATCAGATACTCCACCAGCCGCCGGGTATCCCGCTCTATGCTCAGACGGTCCAGCTGCCGGGAGAGGAAGCCAGTCAGAGTCTCCTCCAGCCCCCCGTCGGTGCCCACCCGGGCCAGGGGGTCCATCTCAGCGTCGCTGACCTGCTGGTAAAACCAGTTCTGGCTGTCGTTGTCCTCCAGCCACCGCAGCCGGTCCACAAACTCCTCTGGAACGGTCTCCTGGGGTTCTGGCCCGGCCTCTTCCAGGTCGATTACAGGGTTCTCCTGGGCCAGCTCTCGGATTCGGACATCCAGCTCCGCCGTGCTCAGCCGCAGCAGCTCCACGCTGTACAGCTGACGCTGGCTCAGCCTTGCGCTCTGTACCTGCTGAAGCTCCATTTCCGCTCCCCCCTTTTTTCTCAGTTTAGGGCGGCGGGGGGCAAATGTCAAGCCCGAGCGTCGCCCCGGAAACCGGCCCGCTTTCCATAGATAAAACTCTATAATCAGCGCCGATTTTATATATTAGACATTTTCAAAATTTTTTGTAAAATTAATATACGGTCACACATTTTTGAAGAGAGCTATTTAGCGATTTTATCGCTTTCTGGACAGGGGCGGTTTGGGGCGAAAGGGATAAAAAATACCCCGCAAGAACCTTTAGCGCGAAAATTGCGCAGCAGACCGTCAGCATCTATTGATTTTACTAATATGTCTTAATGGAAATTCAGATTGCATTGCGGCATCGTCAGGAAGTACACTATCCCTACCGTACACACTCGGGGGGTATCGCCCAATTGGACTCCCCAGCGGCGCAAAGGCGAGAAATACACATTTCGTGATTTCTAAATAAAAAACAGAACAGGAGGAACTACTATTATGAAACGGCTACTCGCACTGGCACTCTCCCTGGCCATGGCCCTCAGCCTGGCCGCCTGCGGCAACGGCGGTACCACTCCCCCCGCAAACTCCACCCCTAACACCTTTGACACCTCTAAGGGCTCCGCTGATCCCGGCCCCGCTCCGACTCAGACCTACGACCTCATCTGGGGCGGCACCAGCGCCTCCTCCGGCTACTACGCTTTGAACGTGGCCGTGTGCGACGTCATCAACAAGTATGTGGACGGTGTCACCGTCACCCTGATGGAGACCGGCGGCACCGTGGACGACTACAAGCTCATGCGCGACGGCGAGGCCTCTTTCGCCCAGACCAGCGACGTCAACGAGTACTGCCTGCAGAACGGCACCGGCGCCTATGACGGCTTTGGCTACACCGGCTCCCTCGACCTGCTGTTCTTTGTGCCCCAGGCTTACCGCTACGCCGTCACCGAGGCCAGCGGCATCAAGTCCATCGCTGATCTGGACGGCAAGACCTTCTGCGCTGGCCAGGCCGGCTCCTCCGCCGAGGTGGAGACCATGAACATCTTGGGCGCTCTGGGCATCGAGCCCGACTGGTTCCCCGCCAGCACCGGCGACGCCGTGGACGCCATCGCCAACCGCCAGTGCAACGGCATCACCAAATCCGGCACCACCCTGGCCGCCGACTCCACCTTCACCGGCCTCCAGGCCAGCCTGCAGCAGGCCAATAACGACCTGCGCTTCCTGAGCTTTACCGAGGAAGAGGTCGCCAAGGTCCAGGAACAGTATCCCTACTACGGCTTCCGCGTTGTGGACACCAAGCCCTACGGTTTCGATTACGAGACCCTGACCTACTGCTCCAGCCTGGGCTTCTCCGTCTCTGAGGATCTGCCTGAGGAGGTCGTGTACAACATCATCAAGGCTATTGACGAGCACATGGACGACATCCGCACCGCCTACCCCGGCATCGCCGACGATCCCTTTGCCCTGACCAACGACGCCAGCAGCATCAGCAAGATTCACCCCGGCGTTGTCAAGTACATGGAAGAGGTCAAAGGCATGACCGTCGATTCCGCCCGTAAAGGCTAATTCGCCCCGCGGTCCTGAATGTAACAGCGCAGTAACGCCCCTTACGAACTCCAGGCACTCTACATATGTGGAGTGCCTGGAATGCAAAGGAAAGAGGTTATTATATGGCTCAAGAAAACACTACTCAGACAACAAGCGAGACCTTCACCAGCCGAAAGACCCCCTTTGAATGGGCTGTCTTTGTTATCTCAGTCGCCTACGCGTGCTTTTTCCTCTACACGGCCTTTTCCGGCCCTTTTACCAGTATTGTTCAGCGCGGCTTCCATGTCTGCGCTGGCCTGATTATCTGGTGCCTGCTGGACCTGAACAACAAGAAAAAAACCAATAAGATTGAAAAAGGAATCGATCTCATCATGATCGTAATTCTAGCGATTATGATGGTTTATTACGTGAGTGCGGGCAAGAGCGTCCTGATGCCCACCTTTAAGATGACCACTCCCTTGTTTGTCATGGGTATCCTGTTCATGATCTGCGTCATGGAAGTGGCCCGGCGGACCATCGGTATCGCGGTCCCCATCCTGAGCCTGATCGGTCTGGCTTACGCTCTGTTAGGCAAATATATCCCAGGCACTTTCGGCCATGCCGGCTTTAAGCTGCAGCGGGTGATGGAGATTATCGCGTTCAGTGACCGGGGTATCCTGGGCAGCGTCACCGGCATCTCCGCCACTATCATCGCCACGTTCGTCATATTCGGCGCCATCCTGTTCGCCACCGGCGGCGGCGAGACCTTTATCAACCTGGCCAGTCTGGTGGCCGGCAACTCCGCGGGCGGCGCGGCCAAGATGGCCTCTGTTGCCAGCGGCTTGTTCGGCATGATCTCCGGCTCCTCCGCCGCCAACGTGGCCACCACCGGCGCGTTCACCATCCCGATGATGAAGCGCATGGGATACAGCAACGACTTCGCCGGCGCTTCCGAGGCCAGCGCCTCCTCCGGTGGACAGATTATGCCCCCCATTATGGGCGCCGGCGCGTTTATTATGGCCGACATGCTGGGCGTCACCTATAAGGAGATCGCCATCGCGGCCATCATCCCCTCTGTCCTGTTCTATGTGGGCGTAATCTGGGGCATTGACTGCTTTGCCCGGCGCTATCACTACCGCGGCATCCCAAAGGATGAGATTCCCGCCGCCGCCGAGGTTCTGAAGCCCTCCAAGTGCCTGCCCGTGTTTCTGCCCATCGGCATCTTGATCGTCCTGTTCCTGATGGGTTTTACCGCGGTTTACTGCGCCAGCTGGTCAATCGTGGCCGCCGTGGTCCTCTATCTGGTCATGGCCCCCAAGGAGCTTGTCCAGCGCGTCAAAAACCTGATTCACGGTCTGGCCGACGCCACCAAGGACATGCTCACCGTCATTCCCCTGATTGCCTGCTCCCAGATTCTGGTCGCCCTGATCTCCACTACTGGCGTGGGCGTCAAGTTCACCAACATCATTGTTGAGCTGGGGGGAAGCAGCATGCTGCTGGCCGGCCTGTGCGCCATGATTGCCACCATGATTCTGGGCATGGGCATGCCCACCGTGGCCGCTTACGTCCTGGCCGGCTCGGTCATCGCGCCCGCTCTGGTAAAAATCGGTGTGGAGCCCCTGGCCGCCCACTTCTTCGTATTCTACTACGCCATCTTCGCCGGCCTGACGCCCCCCGTCTGCGGCACCGTGTTCGTGGCCTCCGCTATGGCGGAGTCCAACTGGGTCAAGACCGCCTGGATTGCCATCCGGCTGAGCATCGGTGCGTTCCTGGTCCCCTTTATCCTGATCTTCAACCCGGGTATGATTCTGATCGGAACAACCGCGGAGATCGTTCAAACTACCGTGACCTCCCTGTTCGGCATCTTCGCCCTGGGCGCCGGGTTCATGGGATACCTGACCCGGAACCTGAACTGGCCTGTCCGGATTATTCTAGTCGCCGCCGGCATCGCCATGGTGGACCCCGGCCTTATTACCGACGTCGCTGGTATTGTCTGCATCCTGGCCATCGTAGTCTACCTGGTCATCAGCGGAAAGCGGTCCAAAGCCGCCGGTAGGAGCTAACATAACGGCCGCCCTTCGCCAAAGGAAGGGCGGCCGTTCTTCAAAGCCCATATAAAAAGAGCAGATGACGCGCATCTGCTCTTCTGCCTTCTTTCTTATTGCTCACCCAGTCCGCACAGCTCCTCGTAGAGCCGGGCCACCTCAATGGAGTCGTCGGTGGGCGGAAACTTAGACGCCGATAGCTTGAACAGCTCCCGGGCCGTGCCACACAAGAATGTGGGCGCTCCCACCAGGTTTGCCGTCCGGCAGGCGATATCCGTATCCTTCAGCTGGATTTGCAGGGTGCTGCGGGTGGAGAAGTCCCGGTCAATCAGAAACTGCCCCCGGTTTTCAAAGATGCGGGAGCTGCCAGCGCTGGCGCGGATGGTATCATACACCATCTGGAGATCCAGGCCGCACTTCCGGGCCAGAGTAAACGCCTCCGCGGCGGCACACATGTGCACCCCCACCAGCAGCTGATTGATCGCCTTGACAGCCTGTCCCTGGCCCACCCGCTGCCCCACATGGACAATATTGGCCGCAAAGCTGGAGAACAGAGGGCGATACCGCTCAAGCAGCCGCTCCTCTCCCGCCGCCATGACGGTCAGCGTCCCCTGCTTCGCCCCGGCGGTTCCGCCGCTTACAGGGCAGTCCATCATCCGGACTCCCTTTTCCAGCGCCAGCTCCTCCAGGGCCTTGGCCTCGTCCATCGCTATGGTGCTCATATTGATTACGACGCCCCGATCCATGGTCTCCAGCAAGCCCTCCAGCACACCGCGGCACTGGGGAAAGGTGTTGACGATGACCAGCACCGTATCCACCTTTTCTCCCAGATCCTGAAGGCTGGCCGCGGCGCTGGCCCGGGGGCCTGTCAGGTCTTCCATGGCCTCCGGGCGCACATCATACAGTACCATGGAATAGCCGTGGTCCAGGATATTCCGCGCAATGCTGTGCCCCATCGCACCCAGGCCGATCATCCCAATCGTCTCCATCCTGTTAACCTTTCCTTGCTCTCAAGGCCGCCGCCTTGGCCACGATGCTGTCCACGTCCATACCATTGTCCCGGTACAGCAGTTCGGGATCGCCGGACTCGCCGAAGCGGTCCTGGATGCCCACGATGGTCATGGGAACGGGGCGCTCCTGGCAGACCACCTCGGCCACGGCGGAGCCCAGGCCGCCATATATGGTGTGGTCCTCAATAGTCATGATGGCCCCGGTCTCCTCTGCGGCCTTCAGCACGGCGACCCTGTCCAGCGGCTTGATGGTTGGCATATCCACCACACGGACCCCCACGCCCTGCTCCCGCAGGATCTCCGCGGCGTCCATGGCCTTTTTCAGGAGGATACCGGAGACGAACATGGTCAGGTCCCGACCATAGTCCAAAATGGGATAGGACTTGCCGATCTCAAAGCGGTAGGTCGCGGGGTCGTGGATATCCGCCACCGGGTTGCGGTGCAGGCGGATGTAGAGCGGGCCTTTGAAGTCCACGGCGGCATGGGCCACCGCCCGGGCGGACACCGCGTCGGAGGGCTGAACCACCGTCATATTGGGGAAAGAGCGCATAATACTCACATCCTCAATGGCGGCGTGGGTGGCGCCGTCGCCCCCCACCTGGAGGCCCGCGTGAGTGCCGATGATGGTCACGTTCAGGTTGGGATAGCAGATAAAGGTCCTCACCTGCTCGCAGGCCCGCATACTGGCAAAGACCGCGAAGGTGGCGAGAAACACCTTGTTCCCGCAACTGGCCAGGCCGGCGGATCCGCCCACCAGGTTCTGCTCAGCAATCCCGAAGCTGAACTCACGCTCCGGGAAATAGGTCCCGAATTTCTCCAGTCCGCAGGTCTTGGTGTCCGCGTTGCACACCACAAAATCTTCCCGTGTCTTCGCGATCTCGATCAGCTCATGGCCGAACGCCATTCTTGTCGCAACAGTGGCCATATCAATCCGCTCCTTCCTCGATATCTTTCATCGCCTGGGCCAGCTGCTCCGCGTTGGGGGCGGCGCCGTGCCAGGCCGAGTTGTCCTCCATGAACGAGACCCCTTTTCCCTTGACCGTCCTGGCCAGAACGACGGTGGGCGCGCGCATGGTCCGCGCGTCGTGGAGGGCCGTGAGGACCTGGCGCATGTCGTGGCCGTCAATCTCGATGACCGACCAGCCAAAGGCGCGCCACTTGTCGGTAAAGGGCTCGACGCGCAGAATGTCGTTGACCCAGCCGTTGATCTGCACGCCATTGCAGTCCACAATGGCAATCAGGTTCTTCAGGTGGTGGTGGTTAGCCGCCATCGCCGCCTCCCACACCATGCCCTCCTGGCACTCACCGTCGCCCAGCAGCACATAGGTCATGTAGTCCTGGTGCTTCATCCGGCCGGACAACGCCATCCCCACGCCGATGGACAGGCCGTTACCCAGAGAGCCGGTGGTCATGTCCAAGCCGGGCACCTTGTTCATATCGGGGTGGCCCTGGAGGATGGAGTGGTACTGCCGAAGGGTGTCCAGCTCCTTTTTGTCGAAAAATCCCCGCTCCGCCAGGGCGGAGTACAGCACCGGGCAGGCGTGCCCCTTAGAGAGGACAAAGCGGTCCCGGTCTGGATCGTCCGGGTTTTGGGGGTCGATGTTCATCACATGGAAGTACAACGCGGTCACGATCTCGGTCGCGGACAGCGACCCGCCGGGATGTCCGGCCTTGGCAAGATAGATCATGTTCAGAACGTCGTGGCGGATCTCTAACGCTTTCTCCTCCAGACGCCTGACATCCTGCCTGGTAAAGTAGTTGCGGTTCAAAACAACCATCTCCTTTTCAGTGTACGCAGTGTGTCAAACCTATGGTTTTATTGTACCGATTCGGGAGAGTGGGTGCAATCTGAATTGTCATTAGCTTATATTACTCATACCAATAAATCTTTCGGCTCCATCCCTGAAAACGGAGAAAAATCACGCCGCAGGAGAGGAAACCGGGCTGTATCCTGAAGGAAAAGTCCAGAATTCGGAGTATAGCGGAACAGAAGAAAGGGGAAATTATGGAAATTCATCAACTCAAATACGCCCTGGCCGTGGCCTACACCCACAGCTTCTCCCTGGCCGCCGAGCGGTGCTACGTCAGCCAGTCCACCCTCTCCCAGCAGATCCTGAAGCTGGAAAAGGAGCTGCACATCAAGCTGTTCTCCCGGAACACCAGGTCCGTGACCCTGACGGAGGCAGGCGCCGAGTTTGTCCAGCGGGCCTCAGGCATTATTCAGGACCTGGACCAGCTTGAGCAGTCCATGCTGGGCTACAGCGGTCTGCTCAAGGGCACCCTGAGTCTGGGCGCCATCACCTCCTTGGGCACCATAGATTTCAGCAATATGGTCACGATTTTTTTCGCGATTCACCCAAACCTGCACCTCAATATTATCCACGGGGGCAGCTATGAGCTGGTCAGCGCCCTCCGCTCCCGGGCCATTGACCTGGTCTTCTGCGCCATTCCCAACGTGGAACAGTACCCGGACATCAACTTCAGTGTGGTGGGACAGGACGAGTATCATCTGGTGGTCAGCAATCGGCACCCCTTCGCGAAGCTGGGAACCATCGACCTGGCCCAGGCGCGGGAGGAGCGGTTCATCTTCCACCACGAGAACCAGAGCATGTGCGACACCTGCATGGCGGCCTGCCAGGATGCCGGCTTTGTTCCCAACATCATCTGCCGCAACCGGAACTCCACCCTCACCCTCCACCTGGTGCGGGCCGGACTGGGTATCGCTTTCCTCCCCGCCGCGGAGATCCCCTCCTACGGCGTGGACGGCGTGACCCAAGTGCGGCTGAAAACCCCCATCCGGAAGAACATCGTCTTTGGCTATTTGAACAACATGGAGCCCTCCAATTTGGTCACAACCTCCATTCGCTTCTTCAAGGAGTGGTGCCAGCAGAAGGAGGAGCCGGGCGGCCTGTTTCCCCTGCGTTGAGCGGCCCGGGCAGCAAACAGCCCCCCTGACGCGCCGCGTCAGGGGGGCGTAATTATGGGCGCAGCTTGCTGCTGACCGTGTTCCGGGTGACCCCGAGGGCTTTCGCCGCTCTGGTCCGGTTGCCACCCAGCCGCCGGACCACCTGGGCCACCAGATCCCGCTCCATCTCCGCCAGCGTGCCTGGCGCCACCTGGAGCGCGCCGCTCTCCTCCGGCGGGGCTGGAGCGGGGAGGCCCCCCCGCTCCGGCCCCTCGGGCAGGGCGTCCGGCGCAACCCCCTGCTCATAGAGCACCACGCTGCGCCAGACATAGTTTTCCAGCTCCCGGATATTACCCGGCCAGCCGTAGCTTACCGCGTTCCGATACAGGGGCTGAACGCACCCCCGATCCGCCCCCCGCCGCTGAACAAAATGCTCGATCAGCGGCAGAAGGTCCTCTGTTCGGTCCCGCAGCGGGGGCAGCTCCAGGGGGAGAATCGCAATGCGGTAGTACAGGTCGCTGCGGAACAGCTTTGCCCGCACCCTTTTCCCCAGATTCTCGTTGGAGGCGGCGATAATACGCACATTGACCGGAATCATCCGGGTGCCTCCCACCCGGATGACCGTCCGCTCCTGAATAACCCGGAGCAGTTTGCTCTGCATGGCGGGGGAGAGCTGACTGACCTCGTCCAGAAATAGGGTTCCGTTGTGGGCCAGCTCAAACAGTCCCGGCTTTCCACCCTTTTTCGCCCCGGTGAACGCCCCCTCCTCATAGCCCATCAGCTCGCTCTCCAGCAGCGTCTCGGTGAGGGCCGCGCAGTTGATGGCCACAAAGGGACCGCCCCGCCGGGAACTCTCGTTGTGGATCGACTGGGCCACCATCTCCTTGCCTGTCCCCGTCTCCCCCTCGATCAGGACGGTGAGGTCGGTGGCGGCATAGACCCTGGCCTGGCGCAGAACACGCTCCATCCGCTCACTCTGAAAGACGATATCCTCAAAACGGTACTGGGCGGTCAGCCCCCGCGCCCTGAGTGTGCGCAGCTTGCGCTCCATGGCTTGAATCCGCTCCACCTCCTGAAGGGTGCCCACCGAGCCGATCACCCGCCCCTGTCGGATAATGGGCATACGGGTGGAAAAGTAGTCGGCGTCTCCCAGCCGGACCAGTACCTCCCGCTGGGTAGCCCCCTCGGCATACACCTGCCGCCAGGCCGGGTCCCCCAGCACCTCGAGGATGGAGCGGTTTAGAACGGTCTCCTGGGCGGCGGAGAGGATCTCGGTGGCCCGACGGTTGCACAGGTTGACAATCCCCTGGTCGTCGGTGGCCAGGATGGCGTTGGGCGCCGCGTCAATGGCGGCCTGGACCTGCTTGGCTCGCAGGTCCTTCTGGCGGGCGGCGTCCAGGACGCGGTTGATCTGCCGCGCCGCCTCCAGCAGGGACTCCTCGCTGTACAGAACCGGGTAAGCCGGAACTTTGAGCCCCAGCTCCCGGGTCAGCGTAAGGCCGGTGGGGCCGGTAACAATGGCGTCGAACCCCTGCTCCACAATCTGCCGCTGGGCCCGCACCACCTCGTCCCGGCTGGAAAAGACAAACTTTGTCACATCGTTCCGGACAAAGGGGGTCAGGCGGGAGAGCTGTATGGGATTGCTGCTGTGGAGCAGCAGCGCCACCTTCCCGCCGACAATTCCATACTTCCCCTCCAACTGGTGCAGCGACTCCAGGAGGTCGATATACCCGGAGGTGACCACGTACATGGGCAGGTCCGTGACCTGCCTCACCGTGGCCTCAATCCCGCCGGTACATACGACGGCATGAAAGCCGGCCTCCTTCAGGCCGGCGGCGGTCTCTGGCGCGTTGAGCGCCCCCATGTTCTCATAGACCCGCACCCCCGGAAGATCGACCAGCTCCGGGTGAAGCAGACGGTTGGGCCAGAATACGGCAACTTTGTTCATATACACTCCTTTGCTCTCAGGACACGATCAGCTTCGCCAGGGGAGCCGGCTCCATATTCTTGATATACCAAGACAGAGGGAGCTCCTCCAGTCTGGACAGGACCTGCTCATAGTCCACCCGGCACCCTGTTAGCCCGGCGGCCAGTTCCTGAACATCCCCGTTGCCGAAAAAATCTCCCAGTAGCTGAAGCTCCCGGATTACGCCCTCCTCCACCCGCATATCCAGGGTCAGAAAGCCGCACTGGGGGAACCACCGCTCCTTGGTCGTCTCATATTTTGGGGAGCGGCCGTAATTCCACTCCCAGGTATCATACCGGTTCCGCTTCAGCGCCCGGACGGCCTCCAGGTCTTTCTGAGACAGTTCCAGCGGCCTGGGGTCGTCCCGCTCCATAATCCTCCGGCACAGCTCCCCCTTGAAGCGCTCCAGGGTGACCTCTTCCGGGAAGTATCCGCCGATGTTGACGATCCGGTCCGGCACCGATTTGATGCTGCTGGAACGGACCTTTTTCGCCCCGGCCCGGAGGACCTGGGCCGCGCACTCCAGGTCGGAGCGGAAAAGCAGCGTGCCGTGGTGCAGCACCCTGCCGCCCTGAATCCATTGGGCGCTTCCAGAAAATTTTTTTCCGTGGACGGTAAGGTCATTCCGGCCATTGATCTCCGCGGGGACCCCCATGGCCCGCAGCGTCTCCGCCACCGGCCTGCAGAAGCGGAAAAAATCAATTTCGGACAGGCGCCCGGCGTCTGTGATGAAGGTGAAGTTCAAATTCCCCAGGTCGTGATAGACCGCGCCGCCTCCCGACATCCGCCGGACCACTGTGACGCCGTTGATACGAGCGGTGGCCTCGTTCACCTCCTCGGTGACGTTCTGGTTCTTCCCGACCACCACGGTGTTATCGTTCTGCCACAGCATAAAGTAGTCCTTTGTCTGGTCCATGGAGGTGAAAAGATACTCCTCCAGCGCCAGATTCCATCTGGGGTCGGTGCTGTGTGATTCCACATATTCCATAAGTCCCATAAGCGCTCCTCCTGTCCGGGGCCGTCAGTACAGCAGCACCGTCAGCCCGGACATGCAGACGATGCTGACCAGAAGGTAAATGGAATTGACCACAGCCACTCGGCTGCCCTGATAGCCGCAGTGCAGCGCCAGGGCGGGTCCGCAGCTGGCAATGGGAGCAAACACCACAAGGATAAGCGCCAGCTTAAGCTCGGCGCTCACCGGGGCCAGGAAATAGAGGGCCAGGGCGCTCAGCGCCGCGGCCCCCACCCGCAGCAGAACAATCCCAGTATCCCGCCCCGCCTCCGACCTCGGCAGACGCAGGTCCAGCAGAATCCCGATGGACAGCATAGCCAGAGTGGAGTTCGCCCCACTGATGGAGACAAAAATCCCCGCTATTTTTTCCGGAAGCGCAATATGGAGCATGGACATCGCCAGCATAATCACACAGGTGACGGTGGGCACATTGTGAAGCAGATTGTCCCGCAGCAGCTTCAGGCCGCCGCCCCTCTGCCCGCCGTAGAGCAGGCTCGCCGCTGTTGGACCCACACCATAGGTAAACAGCGCGGTGCCCGGGTAGTTGAACGCCAGCACCCCCGCCATGGCGGCGGGGCTGACAAAGGTGCTGAGCACGGGGATGGCATAGCTGCCGATGTTGAAAGAGGAAAAGGAAAAAATTTTTACCACTCGGTCGTCCCGGTCCCCACTTCGAGAACTGAGCATGGCCATCAGGAAGAAAAAGGAGTTGACCAATACGCCGACGACCGCCGCGGCCAGGATATCCAGGGTCAAAACAACGCCGTTGAGATTTTTCACCACCACACAGGGCAACGTGACATACATCATCAGCTTGGAGATGGTCCGCGCGTCCTCCCGGTCCAGAACACCGCTCCGCCGGAGAAAATACCCCAGGCAGATGGTAAGCAACAGGATGCGGGTCTGATAATAGACGTTGCTCATGTTACAATTCTCTCCCTCTTTATGAGACGCGGGAACCGGGTCGACCTGTCCCCGGGCCCTACAGCAAGAGCCGGGCAGGGTGCTCGATATAGCCTTTGATTGTCTGGAGGAACCGGGCCGCCGGGGCCCCGTCCAGGACTCGGTGGTCATAGGTCAGCCCCAGGTTCATCATGGGGCGCGCCGCCAGCTGCCCGTCCAGCGCCACCACCCGGTCCATAATCCGCCCCACCGCCAGGATGCAGGTCTCCGGCGGATTGACAATGGCGGTGAAAGAATCCAGCTCATACATCCCCAGGTTGGAGACGGTAAAGGTGCCACCGCTCATCTCCTCCGGCCGCAGGGAGCCCCGGCGGGCCTTGTCGATCAGCTCCCGGCCGGTCAGGGCGATCTCCCGCACCGACAGGCTGTCTGCGTCCCGGATCACCGGCACCATCAGCCCCCGGGGGGTGTCCACCGCCACGCCCACGTTGGCGTAGTTGAAGGTGTGCAGCCCGTCTGGGCGGAGGGAGGCGTTCGCCTCCGGGTGTTCGATGAGCGCCCGGGCGCACACCGCCACCAGCAGATCCACAAAGGAGATTTTCAGCCCCTCCGGCTCCAGATACTCGTTCATCTGCCGGCGGAAGTCTATCAGATTGACCATGTCCACATCCACCCGGTGGGTGGTCTGGGCCATTTCGGACACGCTCTGGCACATCCGCTGGGCGGTAATCTTCCGGATTCCGCTCAGCGGCGCGATGTTCTCGATGTGGGTGGACCGCCGTCCCCTGGCTGGAGCCGTCTCCCGCCGCCCCAGCAAGGCGCGCACATCCTGTTCAATGATCCGACCCTTGGGTCCGGTTCCGGTGAGGTCAGCCAGCGGCACGCCCTCTTTCTCCGCCAGGCGGCGGGCCCTGGGAGAGGCGGGAATTTTTCCGCCCTCCGGCATGCCCGCGGGGGGAGCGCCCAGAGCGGTCCCGGCCTCCCGCGCGGCTGGAGCCTCCGGGGCCTCCGTCGGCTTGTCCGCCGCCAGGGACAGCGTGGGCGCCTCCTCGCCGACGGCCCCGATGGCCGCCAGGGGCGTTCCGCAGGGCAGACAGGCCCCCTCCTCATGGTAGCGCTTCAGCAAAATCCCGGAGTGGAGCGACTCCACCTCTACCGAGGACTTGTCCGTCTCGATCTCGGCCAGGGGTTCGCCCTTTTGAACAGGCTCACCCTCTATCTTCAACCATTTTACAATGGTCCCCTCGCTCATGTCCATACCCAATTTGGGCATTTTGAAGAACTCAGCCATTGCCTTTCCCTCCCTGACAAATTTCTTGGGCTGCCCGCACCAGCTTTTCCGGCGTGGGGGCGGATTCCCGCTCCGGAACGGTGGCGTTGGGCACCGGGATATCGGCGCCGCACACCCGGAGAATGGGGGCGTCCAGCTCATCAAAGAGCTTCTCCGTGATCTCCGCGGCGATTTCCGCCCCGTAGCCGTTCCGCCGACAGGCCTCGTGGGTCACAATAACCCGGCCCGTCTTTCGGATGGACTGGGCGACAGTATCAAAGTCCAGAGGCACCAGGGTGCGCAGGTCCACCACTTCCGCCTCGATGCCCTGGGCGGCCAGCTGTTCGGCCGCCTCCAGGGCGGTGAGCACCGTTTTGGAGTATGTGATGATAGTCACGTCCTTCCCGAACCGCTTTACCTCCGCCCGGCCCAAAGGAACCAGGTACTCCTCCTCGGGGACCTCGCCGCGGGTCTGGTACAGGCCCTTGTGCTCGATGAACAGCACCGGGTTGTTGTCCCGGATAGCGCTTTTCAGCAGGCCCTTGGCGTCGTAAGGGGTGGAGGGCATGACCACCTTAAGGCCCGGGATGTGGGTAAACAGCGCCTCAAGGCTCTGGGACTGGGTACACCCGTTGGAGTGGCCCCGCCCGCCCTGGGTGCGGATTACCAGGGGAACGTGAACTTTCCCATTGGTTTTGTAGCACATTTTAGACATCTGGTTGAGCGTGATATCCATGCAGCAGCCCATAAAATCTATGTGCATGATCTCAGCCACAGGCCGCGCGCCGCACATGGCGGCCCCGGTGGCCACGCCGGCGATAGCCAGCTCGGACAGGGGGGTGTTCCGCACCCGTTCCGGGCCGAATTCCTCCAGCAGCCCCCGTGTGGCCTTATAGACGCCCCCGACAATGGCCACATCCTCCCCCATGACAAAGACCCGCTCGTCCCGGCGCATCTCCTCCGCCAAGGCGGAGGAGATGGCCTCGCGGTACATAATCCGTCTCATCACTTCTTCCTCCTATTCCGCGAACAGATGCTCTTCCATGTCCTCCGCCCGCATGGGGGGACTGTTCTGAGCAAATTCCACAGCGGCGGACACTTGCCGCTCTATGTCCCGGAGCTGAGCCTGGTCCTCCTCCTCCGTCCAGCCCTCCCGCTCTTGGAGCAGCTGGCGCATGCGCGGGACGCAGTCGTTGTTGGCTCTGACCTGGGCGACCTCCTCCTTGGCGCGGTAGGTCTGCTCGTCCCCCTCGTGGTGACCCCGCAGGCGATAGGTGTCGCACTCGATCAAGGTGGGGCCTTCCCCTCGCCGGGCCCGGTCCACCGCCTTCCGGGCGGCCTGGTATACCTGGATCACATCGTTGCCGTTGACCTTCAGCCCGGGGATGCCGTAGCCCGCCGCCCGCTGGTAGAAAGAGCCCAGAGCGGTGGAGGTATCCACGCTGGTGGAGATGGCGTAGTGGTTGTTCTCACACACAAAGACCACGGGCAGCTTCCACAGGGCGGCCAGGTTCAGCGCCTCGTGAAAGGCTCCCTGATTTCCCCCGCCGTCGCCGAAAAACGCCGCCGACACCCGGCCGGGGGCGAACATGGAGCAGTACAGAGCGTGTCCTGTCCCCAGAGTCAGAGAGGCGCCCACAATCCCGTTGGCGCTCAGGAGGCCTACCTCCGGCGCTGTCTGGTGCATTTTGCCCGCCCGGCCGCCGCAGCAGCCCCCCTGGCGGCCCATTAGCTCCGCCATCATCCCGTTCAGGTCGGCCCCTTTGGCGATCAGGTGGCCGTCGCAGCGATGGGTGGAGGCGATGTAGTCCTCACGGGTCAGCGCGCGGCACACCCCGACGGCTACCGCCTCTTCCCCTACATACATGTGCATATTTCCGATGACCAGTCCCTGCTTGAAGTAGGCCACCGCGGTCTCCTCAAAGGTTCGGATCAGCCGCATGGCGCGGTACATCTCCACCAGCGCCTCCCGGTCCAGCTTATCCACATCCATTACGATTTTCCTCCTTTCGGCTTCAAAAATGTGTGAATCGGTCTGCCCTCCGCCGCCAGGACGGCCTCCCGGACGGCCTCCGAAAGGGTGGGATGGCCGTGGACGGCGGCAATCAGGTCGTCCGCCAGCCCCTCCATGGAAATGGCGGAGACACCCTCCGCGATCAACTCAGTGGCGTTGGGGGCCAGGATGTGCACTCCCAGTAGCTCGCCCAGCTCCTCCCCTACCAGCACCTTGACCATCCCCTCTCCCCCGTTGGCAATCAGGGCCCGGCCGTTGGCGGACAGGGGGAACCGCCCTACCCGGAAAGGAATATTCCGCTCTTTGGCCTGTTCCTCCGTCAGGCCGGTCCCAGCCAGCTCCGGGAACGCGTACACCCCAGAGGGGACGCAGGCTGGATGGTAGACCGCCTGTCCGCCCATGGCGTTCTCCGCCGCAATCTCTCCCTGGGCGGAGGCGGTATGGGCCAGCATGATCTCGCCGGCGCAGTCACCCACGGCGTATACGCCGGGAATGTTGGTCTGCTGCCTGTTGTCCGTCAAAATCCGGCCCCTCTCGCGGAGCAGGCCTCCCGCCTCCGGATCCAGGCCTTCGGAGCAGGGCCTACGCCCCACGGCGCACAGTACCTTGTCCGCCGACAGGACCTCCTCCGTACCGGCGCGCTCCACCGTGACCCGCGCGCCCTCCGGGCCGTCAGCCACCCGGACCACCCGGCATCCCAGGAGAATCTTGATGCCCTGCCGCTCCAGACCGGCGGCCAGCATCCCAGCCAGCTCCCCGTCCATGGAGGGCAGCAGGCGGGGCAGCGCCTCCACAATAGTGACATGGCAGCCCAGCGCCTGAAAGGCGCAGGCCAGCTCCACGCCGATTACGCCGCCCCCGATGACAACCATAGTCTCTGGGAACCGCTGAACTGACAGTGCCCCGGTGGAGTCCATCACATACCGGCTCTCCTTCAGCCCAGGGACGGGGGGGACCACTGGCGCGGAGCCGGTGGCCAGAATGATGCGGTCCGCCTCCCGGATCTCATTCTTTTCCCCCGTGATTTTCAGAGTCTTGGGCTTGATAAAGGAGGCGGTCCCCCGGATGACCTCCACCTGATTTTTCTTCAGAAGAGCGCTCACGCCATCCACTAGCCGCTTGACAACCCACCGCTGATAGTCCAGCACCTCCTCCCAGGCTACCCTGTCCAGTGTCATATGAATTCCGCGCCCAGCGCCCTCCCGGGCGCTCCGGGCCAAACCGGCACAGCGCAGAAGGGCCTTGGTGGGGATACACCCCACATTCAGGCACGTCCCGCCCAGGCGCTCCCGCTCGATCAGGGTCACCGCCGCCCCCAGCTGGGCGGCCCGGATGGCGGCCACATAGCCCCCCGGTCCTCCGCCGACCACGATCAGGCCGCGGCCCTCTGACGGTCTATCCATAAAAATTCCTCCTCAAGATCAAAATTGATATACCCTTAACTATACAAGCAATTTTCGTGCCAGCTTTTTTCCACCGAATCACAAGGGCGCAAAAAGAAACACGCTCAATATTCAAGCGCATATACGCTTAAATATTGAGCGTGCTATCAATTTTTCATCGCGCCGCTCCGGCGGATTCTTCCAAGAACGCCCGACAATCAGTCCGGAAGGGCAAAGTGCTCCACAATATAGTCCCGCGCCGTCTGAGCCACCGGGGATATGGGCCGGGCATCAGGCCAAGTCAGATAGACGTTCCGGACAAACTCCCGGTCTGCGTCATAGATGGGGAGGACCTCCACCTTTTCTGAGTCCATGGCCGGAACCTGCGGCAAAATCGCGATTCCAAACTTCAGCCCCACATACTGCAGCGCGGCATTGCACTCCCTGACCTCAAACACGACGTTCGGTATGATGCTGTGCTGCTTGAAAGCCTGATCTACCAGGCTACGCAGGTTGCTGGACCGATCCAGCATAATCTGAGGCTCGCGGGCGAAGTCCTCAAAGGACACAGAGCGCCGGCCCGACAGGTGGTGGCCGCTGGGGACGGCCAAATAGAGAGGCTGCCGCATAATCCGCGCCGATTTCGCCCAGTCGGCCTGGTGCAGGCAGAAGCCCATGTCCAGCTCGCCGTTTTTGATCTTCGTAAAGATGTCATAGGAGGGGGCCTCCGTAAAGCTGAAGCGGATCTTCTGGTTGTCCTCCACCTGATAGAACTGCTCCACAATGGCGGGGATCAGCGAGGCGGAGATGCTGTGGAAATAGCCCAGGCGGACGATCTGATCAGAGCGGCCGGACATCTGTTCCAACACACTCCGCCCCTCCTCCAGCAGGGACAGCGCTTTCTCCACATAGGGCAGGAACTGCTGTCCGTAGACCGTGGTCTCCACCTGGCGCTTCTCCTTGTAAAAGAGCTTCACGCCCAGCTCCTTTTCCAGCTCACTGATGGCATAGCTCAGGCTGGGCTGAGAGATGTGGAGCTCTTCGGCGGTATGCGTATAGTGCAGCACCCGGGCCAGCGCCTGAAAATATTGCAGCTGGAGCAGCGTCATAGTATTCTCCTTTCTCCATCCGCGGTGTGGATGGCCTCCTCCAGTATCATAGCTGGTAAATATAACAATATTCCTTTTTTCCTCCCGCTGTCAAGTGCGGAGGGAAATTTTTTTGACTTTTCCTGCGTTTTACGTCTTCAGCCACAAAGGCAAACGCCAAACGCCAAATCGAGTTTTCTCTATGAAGAAAATTAAAAATAAGTATTAGACACCTATAGAGGCAGACGTTATGATAAATCCATCAGAACAACAGGTTTAGTTCTTCAAAATAATCTATCATAACTATCATAAGGAGTGTACATTATGGCGAAAGAAGTAAATGCGGAACAGATCGCTATGCTGGAGGAAATGGTGGCCCGCGCCCAGAAAGCCGCCGCCATCATCGAGACCTATGACCAGGCCCGGGTGGACCACCTGTGCCAGGCCGTCACCGCCGCCCTCTATGACCTGAAGGTCTGGGGCCAGCTGGCCGACGAGGCCGTGGACGAGACCGGCCTGGGTGACAAGGTGACCAAGCGCAACAAACGCAACAAGCTCAAGCTGATTCTCCGCGACTGTATGCGCGCCAAGAGCGTGGGCGCCATCGAGGAGATCCCGGAGAAGGGGCTGGTCAAGTACGCCAAGCCCGTGGGCGTGATCGCCTCCCTCGTCCCCACCACCAACCCCTGCCTCACCCCCGCCGGCCAGGTCATCTACGCCATCAAGGCCCGGGACGTTATCATCTGCAGCCCCCACCCCCGCGCCAAGGTGGTTACCAACAAGTGCATCGACCTCATCCGTGAGGTTCTGGTCCGCGAGGGCGCTCCCGCCGACATCATCCAGGGCATCCAGGAGCCCTCCATCGCCCTGACTCAGGAGCTGATGAAACGCTGCAACCTGGTCATCGCCACCGGCGGCCGGCCCATGGTTAAGTCCGCCTACTCCTCCGGCACCCCCGCCTACGGCTCCGGCGCCGGCAACGCCACCGTCATCATTGACGAGACCGCCGACACCGCCGAGCGCCAGGCTGAGGCCGCCCAGAACACCCGCATCTCCAAGACCTCCGACTTCGGCTCCGGCTGCTCTTGCGACGGTAACCTGGTCATTCACGCCTCTATCTACGACAAGATGGTCGCGGCCCTCCAGGCCGAGGGCGGCTATCTGGCCAACGAGGAGGAGGCCGAGAAGCTCAAGGCCGTCATGTGGGACGAGATGGGCCACCGGCTGCCCAGCACCGTGGCCATCAGCCCCCAGAAGCTGGCCGAGGCCGCCGGCTTCCAGATTCCCGCCGACCGGAAGTTCATCATGGTCACCGGCGGCGGTATCGGCCAGATCGGCAAGGAGCACTTCTTCTCCTCCGAGAAGCTGACCACCCTGCTGGCCCTGTTCAAGTACGAGGGCGAGTTCGAGAACGCCCTGGACATGATGCGCGCCATCTTTGAGGTGGGCGGCAAGGGCCACTCCTGCGGTATCTACTCCTGGGATGATAGCCACATCGACCGTTTGGGTAAGGCCGCTCCTGTCTCCCGCATCATGGTCCGCCAGCCCAACAACAAGGGCAACGCCGGCTCCGCCACCAACGGTATGCCCCCCACGTCCTCCATGGGCTGCGGCACCTGGGGCGGCAACATCGTCTCCGAGAACATCGCCCTGAAGCACTACATGAACACCACCTGGGTGGCTCGTCCCATCCCCGAGGATATGCCCTCCCTCCAGGAGCTGTTCGGTCAGTTCTATAAGGACGGCATGGATCAGGAATAACCCATCCCACTCAACCCGCCGCCTCCGGCCGACTGCCGGAGGCGGCGAAAACACACAGCCGATTACCGGCCATCATACAGGAGGTACTTATGGATCAGTTTCGTTACTATATGCCCACCGAGGTATTCTTTGGAAAAGGGATCGTCAAGGAGAAAAAAGAGCTGTTCCGCCAGCTGGGCCAGCGGGCCTATATCATCACCTACACCATCCCCGGCCACCACTACGCCCTAGAGGACGTGACCGCAGTACTGGAGGAGTTCGGCATCCCCTACGTGGTGGAGACCGGAATCGAGGAGAACCCCTCCACCGAGACGGTGGAGCAGGCTGCCGCCAAAGCGCGGGACTTTGCCCCCGACTTTATCATCGGCATCGGCGGAGGTTCCCCCATTGACGCGGCCAAGGCCATCGGCGTGTTGCTGGCCAACCCCGACAGGAAGGGCGGCGACCTGTTCACCGACGGCAGCCTCCAGTCCCTCCCCATTATCGGCATCCCCACCACCGCCGGCACCGGCGCGGAGGTGACCCACTTCTCTGTCCTGACCCGCGGCGACAAGGACACCAAGCAGGCCATCGCCCCCCGGATTTTCCCCAGGTACGCCCTGCTGGACGCCGCTTACCTCATGGAGATGCCCCTGCGGCTGAGCTGCGCCACCTCCATCGACGCCCTGTGCCACTGCCTGGAATCCTATATCTCCACCGCCGGCAGCGAGCTGTCCCGGGCTATCTGCGAGATCGGTTTCAACTACTTCTCCCAGTGCGTGGGCGAGATGCGCGCCGTTTTGGGCGATCCCCAGCGCACCACCAGCAAGACCCCCTACCCCTTTGAGATCCGTGAGAAGCACATGCTGGTCTCCCTCATCGGCGGCTTCGCCAACACCCAGACTGGCACCTGCCTGCCCCACGGCATGAGCTACGCCCTCACCCACAACAAGCACATCCCCCACGGCCTGGCCTGCGGCCTGCTCATCGCCGAGTACTTGAAGATTTTCAAGCAGCCGGAGAACGTGGCCCGGGTGGATCGGGCCATCAAGCTGTGCGGCTTCCGGGATCTGGAGGACTTCTCCGAGTTTATCGACAGTATGCTCCTGCTCAAGGGCGACTTCACCCCCACCCCCGAGGAGATTGAGGCCTACGCCGAGGAGTTCGCCCAGCAGAGGCACCGCTTCGCCCGCCACCCAGAGCCCGCTGGCAAGGCGGAGGTCCTCCGGATTTACACCAACAGCCTGCTGAACAAGCGCCGCTGACGCGGAAGGAGAGGTCGCTATGTCTATGGATATTGTCAAGGCCGTCACCCTGTGCGAGGTGGGTCCTCGGGACGGACTGCAAAACGAGAAAACCCTGCTCTCTGTGGAGGAAAAGCTGGAGCTGATCGAGGCCGTGGCCGACGCGGGATTCCCTGTCATTGAGGTGGGCTCCTTTGTCCACCCCAAAGCCGTCCCCCAAATGGCCGACACGGACGAGGTATTCCGCCGGCTGCGCCGTAAGCCGGGCGTGCAGTACCGGGCCTTGATTGCCAACCTGAAGGGCGTGGAGCGGGCCGCCGGCTGCGGCTGCACCAAGGTGAAGCTGAACGTCTCCGCCAGCAAGGCCCACAACATCGCCAATCTGAACCGCGCCCCCGCGGAGACGGTAGCTGGCTTCCAGGGCTGCGCCGACGCGGCCCGGGCCGCCGGAATGGAAATCTCCGGCTCCATCTCCATGGCGTTCGGTTCCCCCTGGGACCGGGAGATCCCCCTGTCCGACGTGAAAGAGATCGTGGACGCCTACCTGGCCGTGGGCGTGACGGAAATCTCCCTATCCGACGCCTCCGGCCAGGCCTATCCCACCCAGGTGTATCAAATTTGCACTGAGATGGCCCGGTCCTACCCCCAGGTGACCTGGTGGCTCCACTTCCACAACACCCGGGGGCTGGGCATCTCCAACATCATGGCCGGGATGCAGGCGGGTTTCACCCGCTTCGACTCCGCCTTCTCGGGCGTGGGGGGCTGCCCCTTTGTCCCCGGCGCCGCAGGCAACGTGGCCACCGAGGATGTGGTCCACCTGTGCGACGAGATGGGCGTCGAGACCGGCGTGGACCTGGACCGGTCCATGGAGGTCAGCCGCCGCCTGGTCCAGATTTTGGGCCACAACACCGACAGCTACCTGCTCCGGGCCGGCAAATCCAAGGACTTGATTCTGGAGCTTCCTGTTAAAAAGTAAAGGCTTCCGCCACCTCACTCTTTCCTCCTTTTCCATTCTTTAATGCCTGTCCGCTTCCTTTCGGGACAGGCTGCTTTTCGACAAGCTGAGGACACCAACTAATATAGTCGGTGTCCTCTCTACTTTTTAGGGGAACTGTTAAAAATCTTATCCCCAGTATATTTCAAATTATCAAGACATTTTATTTTGGGTACGCAAGCGGTTTTTTTATTGTTGTTGACAAAGTGGCGTGTGAGCTTGTCGGCGGCTGGGTAGCCCGCCACGGGCGAACGCTGGGCGGTTGTCGGAGGGCAGGAGCAAGGCGGGGAATAATGAGGCCCGCTCCATGGCAATTCTGCGAATTGCCGTCGCTTTGATGGCCTGCGGGCCATAGGATTTTTTGAGCGGTCAGCGGTGGGCCGCTTGGAGGTATGAAAAA
>JAAWLY010000004.1 GCA_022798155.1 Lawsonibacter sp.
GCCGTGGTAGTGGCGGCCGGAGGAGACGCAGTCCTCTAAGGGGCACAGCGCCCGGCAGAGACCGTCACACAGGCCGTCTCCATGGGCATATCCGCAATAGGTCGTGCCATCGTGGAGATGGCGTCCGGCGAGGTCGCAGTCATCATAAGGGCAGACGGTGATCTCCGTTTGAACGTTCCGGACAATCTGCCATGACAGCCCCCGCCCCTTCTCCCGTGGCAGCCGTGGGCGGAAACGGGCACAACCAGTGCAACAGCCAGAATGGCGCAGAGCAAACCAGCTGTCAGACGATTCCATTTCCTCATCACAGAATACACTCCTTCCTTGTTCGCCCTAGGAGGGCAGTAGTAATACTGTACATTATACTACTTCCCGCTGGGATTTGCAAGGCAAAAAATGGGTCCTGCGCCCCTGTCTTCAAGGGGCCGCTGCTTTCAGGTTTTTAATCCGGTAGTTCTCCCCCGCCTGCTCGAATTCCACAACCACGTCGGTGTCGAAGTGGGCGGTGAGGGTATCCCCGCTCCAATCATAGGGGGTCTTGTTCCACCGCAGGAAGGCCTCCACGAAAATCTTGTGCTCCAGGTAGAACTGCTGGATACACTGGCTCACGCTGTTGATAAAGGTAATACCGTCCACCGGAGTGAAGAGCTCCTTGGGCATGTCGCACAGGGCCACAAAAGCGGCCCCCTGGCCCCCGCCGGTGGGACAGCGGTAGTAGCACCGGTCCTCCGCCAGCGCCCCGCAGACCACCATGGCAAAGTTGTGGCCGCAGAAGGTGTCGTTCAGCTCGCACTGGGCGTGGATCAGGGGTTCCAGTCCCCAGGCCTGGCCGTAGGTCCGGGCGATGTGGACCTGGCCCAGCACGTCGTTCGGGAAGTTGTTCACGTTCTCCCAGCCCCACAGCCAGGAGTTGGACACATAGGACTCAGAGCCCAGAAATTGGAGCCGAAACTGTTGTTTCCCCAGGGTGAGGACGCCCTTCTCAAAGTCGATGTACCAGTTCTCCTCGCCCCTCACCTGGTCCAGAAAAGCGTGCTGAACGGTATACATCTTGCCCAGGCAGGCGGAGAACACCTGGTCCCAGTTGGACATGTCCACCCCCTCGGGGAAAAAGCCAGCCGGCACCCCCGGCCCGGCCTTGGGGCCGGCGGCCCCCCCTTTCGGCTCCGGCTTTTTGCTGAATAGATTTCCAAACAGAGACATGGTGGTCTCCCCTTTCTTTTTTGGTTATTATACTACAGGGGAATGCTCCATTCAAGACTTGCCCCGCTCCCGGATTTGTGGTATAATAGGGGCTGTTCATGATTTTCTCAGCAAGAAAGGAAGCAATTTATGAAAAATATGAAACGACTGGAGGCCCTGGCGCTGGCCCTGGTGATGGCCCTCTCCGCCCTGACAGGCTGCGGAGGAAACCCCTCAAACAATCTCACCAGCGGCTCCGGTTCCCTTTCGGACGGCTCCGGCTCCGCCGCCGGCTCGGACAGCTCCGCCGGAGACTCCTCCCAGATTGTCCCTATGGACCTCTCTCAGGTCACCGACCCCTTCCTGTCCACCTCCGGCCTGGCCGGGGATGAAGTGGTGGCCCGGCTCAACGGCGAGGACATCACCGCCACCGAGCTGCTCTACTGGCTCAGCTCCCACACCAGCTCCTATCTCTCCCAGTTTATGGGCCAGCTCTCGGTGCCCCCCTGGGTAGCCGAAATGGGCGACGGGATCACGCTTGCCGACCAGATGAAGGAGGACGCGCTGAATACCGCCCTGTTTTACCGCGCCCTGCGCCAGATGGGAGCGGCGGAAAAGCTGACCCCCGCCGCCTCTGTGGCCGGCGATGTAAACGACGAGTACGCCAGCATGGTCCTCCAGCTGGGCACCGAGGAGCTGGTAGAGCATGTGCTCTGGGCCCAGCTGCTCACCAAGGACCACCTGACCTATCTCAACGAGTGCTCCGATTTGTACAATCAGCTTCAGGAGCTGTACTGCGGCGAGAACAGCGGCAGCTACCCCACTGACGCAGACGTTCAGGCCTGGCTGGATGAAAACGGCATCTACCGGGCCAAGCACATCCTGCTGGCCACCATCGACCTGAGCACCCGTGAGCCCCTGGACGAGGAGACCATCGCCCAGAAAAAGGCCACCGCCGACGATCTGCTCGCCCAGCTGCGGGCGGCGGAGGACCCCATCGCCCTGTTTGATGACCTGATGAACGAGTACAGCGAGGACACCGGCCTGGATGCCAATCCCAATGGCTACACCACCTCCAAGGGCGAGATGGTGGCCCCCTTTGAGCAGGCCGCCCTGGCCCTGCAAAACGGCGAGATCAGCGACGTGGTGGAGAGTGACTTCGGCTACCACATCATCCTCCGCCTGCCCATCGACCCCGCCGACTACCGGGATCAGGTGATCGGCCAGCAGATGGAGGAGCGGGTGGACCAGTGGATCAACGACCACAACATGGCGACCACTGACAGCTACGACAAGGTGGACCCCGCCGACTTTTGGAACAACGCCCTCTCCCTTCAGGCCGCCGTCCAGAACGAGCTGGCTGCCAGAAATAACGGGTAAACAAGCAGGAGCGCCCCACACCGGGGCGCTCCTTTCCTTTACATTAAAGCTCTTTTCGGTTTCCTGTAAAAAAGGAGCAAAACTCAACGCTCCTCCCGGAAATAGTTCAGTCCCAGGGCGGCCGGCTGACCGGAGCCCTCCTTCTCCCGCACAGAGGAGGCGATGAGGACGATGGCGGTGATGATAAAGGGCAGGGCCTTATACAGCTGGGCAGGGACGGTGCTGAGCCAGCCCAGGGCGCCGGGGAAGGTCCCGGCCAGAGCGCCGGAGTAGATCTGCAAAGTATTGAAGAAGCCAAAGACCAAGGTACCCAAAACGGCCAGCACCGGGTTCCAGTTGGCGAAAATCACCAGGGCGATGGCAATCCAGCCATAGCCGTTGATCCAGCAGTTGGAGCCCTCGAAGGATCCGCTCATGTACAGAGCCATGTAGAAGCCTCCCAGGCCCATGATGCCCGAGCCCAGAATCAGGTGGACATATTTATACAGCAGGGTATTCACCCCCACCGAGTCGGCGGCTCCGGGGTTCTCCCCCACCGCCCGCAGGCGCAGCCCCGTCTTGGTGCAGTTCAGATACCACCACACCAGAACGGCCATGGTAACCCCCAGATAGACCAGCATATTGTGGGAAAACAGGGCTTTTCCGATAACAGGGAGTTTAGAAAGTCCCGGAATCTCCAGTGCGGCATATCCTCCCACCAGACTGGAGGAGGAGGTCATGGCCGGCCACCGCTCACCCATGCCCTTGCCCACGAAGAAATACAGCCCCAGGCCAAAGGTGGTGATGGTCAGGCCGGTGACATTCTGGTTGGCCTGGAGAGAGACGGTGAGGACCGCAAAGAGCAGTCCACACAGCCCCGCTGTCAGGAAAGACACCAGCAGTCCCACCGCCAGGCTGTTGGCGGCGCACCCGGCCAGGTAGCCGAATATGGCCCCCACAGCCATGGTGCCCTCCACGCCCAGGTCCAGGCTGCCCGACTTCTCCACCACAATTTCTCCCACGGTGCCGTAGAGCAGCGGGATGTTCACCAGGACAATGTTGAACAGGAACAGGGTCAATACATTGATGGGATCGCTCATTTGACCGCCTCCTTTTTGGTCCGGACCAGCTGAAAGCGGGTGAAGAAGTCCGCCGCCAGCACGATAAAGAGGATGACGCCCTGGAGCAGGTTGGCAAAGTTGGCGTCGATGGAGGGGTAGGTGGTGCTGGCCGCCTGACAACCGAACTGCAGGACGGTAATCAGCAGCGAGGCCACCACAATGCCCACCGTGTTCAGCTTGGCCAGCCAGGCCACCACCACGCCGGTCCAGCCCACGTCGTTGGTGAGCGAGGCGGACAGGATGCCGGCGGAGGACACCTGGAAGGCCCCCGCCATGCCGATGAGGGCGGCGGACAGGAAGATGGTCCGGATGACAATTTTGCCCACCTTCATCCCGGCGTATCGGGCGGTGTTGGGGCTGTCTCCCACCACGGCGATCTCGTAGCCGCCCTTGGTGTAGTTCAGATAGACAAACAGGATGATACAGACGGCAATAGCCGCAATCAGAGACAGATTCAGGTTGAAGGGCCCGATGGGGATGGTAATCATTTGGGCGCTGGCCGGGAATTTGACAAACTTGGGCCGGGCGGACTGGGGGTCCAGGAAGAAGTTCCAGCCCGCCTTGGTCTCGGCAAAGTACTGCAAAAAGTACAAAGCCACATAGTTGAGCATCAAGGTGAGCAGGGTCTCATTGGTGCTAAAGCGCACCTTCAGCGCCGCCACGAACACCCCGTACAGCCCGCCCCCCAGGGCTCCGGCCGCCGCCATGACCACAATCATCAGGGGCTGAGGCAAGCTCTCGCCCAGCTTCATGGCGGCAAAGCCCGCCCAAAAGGTGCCCATGATGAACTGTCCCTCGCCGCCGATGTTCCAAAAGCGCATCTTAAAGGCCAGCGACAGGGCCAGGGACACGATGAGCAGAGGGACAAAGAGCTTGATGAAGTTTTCCAGCGCCCGCCAGGGGTAGCGGCTGCCGGGGATGCCCATGGTAATCAGCTGCTTATAGAAGGTGATGGGCTCCACCCCCTGGACCCACAGCAGCACCGCGCCCACCGCCAGGGCCAGCACCACCGCCGCCACGTAGGACAGCAGCTGCCGGGCCGGACCGGCGTTCTCCCGCTTGACCACATGGAAAAGTGGCTGCTTTTTCATTCCTCCACCTCCTGGCTCTCCGCAATGCGGCTGTCCTTGGCAATGCCGGCGGGCTTGTCCTCGTATTTTTCACTCAGGTCCAGTGCGCCGGTCATCATCATGCCCAGCTCCTCCTTGGAAGTCTTGTGGGCGTGGACCACCCCCATCACCTTGCCATGGCACAGCACCATAATTTTGTCGCACAAATCGATCATCACGTCCAGGTCCTCCCCCACGAAGAGGATGCCCACGCCGTCCTTTTTCTGCCGGTTGAGGATGTCGTAAATGGCGTAGGAGGAGTTGATGTCCAGCCCCCGGACGGGGTAGGCGGTGATAATCACGTTGGGACCGGCCTTGATCTCCCGGCCCAGCAGCACCTTCTGCACGTTGCCCCCGGACAGCCGGCGCACCGGCGTCTCGGTGGAGGGGGTGACAATCTCCAGCTCGTCAATAACCTGCCGCGCCTCCGCCCGGCCGGTTTTCCGGTCCACAAAGGGCCCCTTGCCCTGGTCGTACTTTTTCAGCAGCATGTTGTCCGTGATGGACATGGAGGGGGCCAGGCCCATACCCAGCCGGTCCTCCGGGATGAAGGACATGGAGATGCCCTTGTCCAGAATGGCTTTGGGGGACAGACCCACAATGTTGTCCCCCTTGTGGATCATCATACCGCTCTCGATGGGCCGCAGGCCGGCGATGGCCTCGCACAGCTCCTTCTGTCCGCAGCCGGCGATGCCCGCCACCCCCAGAATTTCGCCCCCCCGGATATAAAAATTTACATGGTTGATGGCGGTAGCGCCCTCGTCATTTTTGATAGTCAGGTCCCGGATCTCCAGCAGGGGACGGGTCTTTTCTACCACTGGCCGCTCAATGTTCAGCTCCACCTTCCGCCCCACCATATACTCGGTGAGCTGCTGCTCGCTGGTAGAGGGGGTGTCTACAGTGGTGATATACTCCCCCTTCCGGAGGATGGCCACCCGGTCGGAAATCTCCAGCACCTCATTGAGCTTGTGGGTGATGATGATGATGGCGTGGCCCTCCGCCTTCATCCGCCGCAGCACGTCGAAGAGCTTGGCCGTCTCTTGGACGGTCAAAACGGCGGTGGGCTCATCCAGAATGATGACGTGGGCTCCGTAATAGAGTACCTTAACAATCTCTAACGTCTGCTTTTCCGACACCGCCATGTTGTAGACCTTTTTTCGGGGGTCGATGTCAAACCCGAATTTCTGCGCCATGTCACGGATGGTGTCGTAGCGTTCCTTTTTCAGCACCGGGCCGGATTTTTCGTCCCCCAGCCAGATGTTATCGGCGGCGGAGAACACATCCACCAGCTTGAAGTGCTGATGGACCATGCCGATGCCCAGCTTCTTGGCATCCTCCGGGGAGTTGATGGCCACCTCCCGGCCATCCATGAAAATGGAACCGCTGTCCGGCTTATAGATGCCCGACAGCATGTTCATCAGGGTGGTCTTGCCCGAGCCGTTCTCCCCCAGCAGGGCCAGGATTTCTCCCGGCTTTACGTTCAGGTTGACGTTCTTGTTGGCGGCCACGCTGCCAAAGCTCTTGCAGATGCCCCGCATCTCAATGGCGTATTGTTGTTTCTCCATAGTCCTCCCTCTTGATTGTAGGGGCGGATATTATCCGCCCGCTCCCTGGACGCATGGCCGACGACGCATGGATGGATGGCGGCGTATGTCCGGCGGGCGCATGATATGCGCCCCTACAGATCGGTTCCCTCTCTTATAAAACACACGGGCCGGCCGGGATATCCGGCCGGCCCGGTTTGGGTCTGCGTCAGTAGGGGGGCGGGGCTCAGCCCTCAATCACGCCCGCCACGTTGTAGTTCATGCTGCCCTTGATGACGCCGTCATCCACGGAGGGGCCGCCGGCGGGGACGATCTCAAAGTCCCTATCCACCAGTACGCCGTCCTTCAGCTCGACGCCGTCGGAGTACAGGGGGGCGTCGAGCTTTACGATCTCCACCTTGCCGTCGTCAGAAATGTTGTAGCTCAGCTTCACGCCGGAGAACACGTCCCACTCCCCGGAGATCATCAGATCCCGGACGGCGTCCATGACGGCCTTGGTGTTGGGGGCGGCGATGGCCTCGTTCAGGGGGGATGCGTCCACAAAGCCCTCGGCCAGGCCGGCGTAGTAGGCGTTGCCGCCCATGTTCTCCACGAACTTGGAGGCGTCGCCGTTGCAGGCCATGGCGGCCTCGATGGCGGTCTGATAGTACACGTTCCAGTGCCAGATGGCGGAGGTCAGGTGGGCGTTAGGGGCCTGCTCGGTCATGTCGGAGTTGTAGCCGCAGCCAAAGGCGTTGTTCTCCTGTGCCACCAGCTGGGGCTGGGCGGAGTCGCAGTGCTGGGAGATCACGCCGCAGTTATAGGTGTCGATCAGGGCCTGGGCGGCCTGGCGCTCCAGGGCCTCGTCGCCCCAGGTGTCGATGACGTTCACGTGGACCACCGCGTCGGGGTTGGCGGACTGGGCGCCCAGGGCGAAGGCGTTGATGCCGGAGCAGGTCTCGGCGTACTGGCGGTTGTAAGCGGCCACATAGCCGATGGAGTCGTTGCCCAGCTCCAGGGACTTCATGCCGGCGGCGATGCCGGTCAGGTAGCGGGCCTGATAGATGCGGCCGAAGTAGTTGTTGAAGTTGGTGTCGTTGGCCATGTAGCCGGTGCCGTGGGAGAAAATCACGTCGGGGTACTGGGCGGCTTTCTCGTCCATGGCGTTGATGTAGCCAAAGGAGATGCCGAAGACGATGTCGGCCCCCTGGTTGACCACGGTGTCGATGGCGGTGGCTACGGCGGTGTCGTCCGTGTCAGGCACGCCATCCACAATGATCAGGTCGGCGGGGTCCAGGCCCAGGGCCTTCATGGCGGTGGTGATGCCGTTGTGGTGCTGGAAGGTGTAGCCTGCCATGTCGTTCTGGCTGGTGATATAGATGGCGCCCACCTTAAAATCGCTGTCGCCCGCGGGAACGGCGGAAGAGGGGTTGCTGGCGGCGCTGTTGTTCCCGCCGTTATTGCCGCCGCCGCAGGCGGCCAGGGACAGGCTCATGGCAGCGGCCAGAGCCAGTGCAAGGATTTTCTTCATTCTGTTTCCTCCTTCAAAGTGCAGTTCGTTTCATTCCTACCTTAATATATTAAAACCGGAGGGGGCCGGTTTTAATCCACAAATCTCACGCCGTCCTTCTCACTCATGGAGGCCACCCGTGCCAGGGACTCCACCCGAACCCCCTTGGCCCGCAGGCGTTCGCCCCCAGGCTGGAAGGCCTTCTCAATAACGATGCCCGCCCCGGCCAGCCGGGCCCCCGCCTGGTTCACCAGGTCGATGAGCCCCTCCAGGGCCGCGCCGTTGGCCAGAAAATCGTCGATGATGAGCACCTGATCCTCTGGCCCCAGAAATTTTTTCGAGACGATCACGTCGTACACCTTCCCGTGGGTGAAGGACTCCACCTTGGTGGTATATACCTCGCCGGCAATGTTTTTGGTCTGGCTCTTCTTGGCAAAAACCACCGGACAGTGAAAAGACTGCGCCGTGACACAAGCGATCCCGATGCCGGAGGCCTCGATGGTCAGAATCTTGTTCACGCCGCAGCCCGCAAAACGCCGCAGAAATTCCTTGCCAATCTCCTCAAAAAGGGCAACGTCCATCTGGTGGTTCAGAAAACTGTCCACCTTCAGCACGTCGCTTCCCTTTACCGTGCCATCCTCTTGAATCCGCCGCTTTAGCAGTTCCACCGCTGACTCGCCGCCTTCCTTCTTCATCACCTGGGAGCAAATCCCGGCCATCCGAAAAAAATACAGTTTTATTTTACAAGAATCCTGTCCTTCTTTCAATCCCTTTTCCCGCCAATTTTGTACAATTTTCCCCTCCAATCCTTGTCTCTTTCGGCAAATTTCCTCAGTTTATTGGGCGTTCCCGCCAGTCTTTTTGTGCCAGTCGGCCTGCTTTTGCCCGTTTCCCAGGAAATTTTCCCTCGCTCCCTCAGTTCGACCCTTTATTTTCCAATATATGGTAAACTTTAAGAAAGGACAAGCCGCCATCTTGTTTTATGGAAAGGTGATGCTCTATGTGGCCACTGACAAAAAAGGGGCTCTTCGACAGCGGGCGGGTGCTCTTTCTCTCTGTCGATGCCATTCAGCCCAACCCCAATCAGCCCCGCCAGGCCTTCGATCCCGCCGGCCTGGAGGAGCTGGCTAACTCCATTCGTTCCCTTGGGGTGCTCCAGCCCCTGACTGTCCGCCGTCAAGAGGGCGGCTGGGAGCTGGTGGCCGGTGAGCGCCGCCTGCGCGCCGCCCGGCTGGCCGGCTTAGAGGAGGTCCCCTGCCTGTCCATCCAGGCGGACAGCCAATCCTCCTCCCTGCTGGCTCTGGTGGAAAATCTCCAGCGCCGGGACCTGGACTTCTGGGAGGAGGCGCTGGCCCTGCGCCAGCTCATCGATACCTACCACATCTCTCAGGAGGAGGCCGCCCGGAAGATCGGGAAGAGCCAGTCCGCCGTAGCCAACAAGCTGCGGCTGCTGAAACTGCCCCCTCAGGTGCTGGCCCTCCTTCGGGACGGGGGCGCCACCGAGCGCCACGCCCGGGCCCTGCTGCGACTGGAGACCGGGGAGCAGCAGATGGAGGGGGCCCGCACCGTCGTGGAACGGGGACTTACTGTGGCCCAGACCGAAGCCCTGGTGGACAGCCTCTTATCCGCTCCGTCTGCTCCGGAGCACAAGCGGCCTACCTATATTATTAAGGATGTGCGGCTGTTCCTGAATACCATCACCCGAAGTCTGGACCTGATGCGCTCCGCCGGGGTGGACGCCCAGTGCAGCCGCCAGGATACCGACGAGGCCATCACCCTCACCATCCACATCCCACGCCGGGCGGGGTGATGTTTCACGTGAAACATCTCAGCTCTTCTATTCTCCTGCTCCCTATAAGCGCAAAAGCGCTCTCCTTCTGCCCCGCGTTCCTCGAAATCGCCCCTACTTTACCGGGCCTTCCTCGGAATTGACGCGGCTGTGGCTCCCTTACAAAGGGAGTCTTTTTTATTTTTCTTCAAAAACAGTTGAAATCCCTTACGGCGGTTGATATAATGGTGAACTGCACTCCCCGATTAAAATATACCACCCCAAGGAGGCTATCCATGGCTAAGATCATCGCAGTTGTCAACCAAAAAGGCGGTGTGGGCAAAACCACAACCACCGTCAATATCACCGCCGCGCTCCACGACCTGGGGAAGCGGGTCCTGTTGTGTGACTTCGATCCCCAGGCCAACGCCACCTCCGGTATGGGAGTGGACAAAAACACCGCCTCTCCCAATGTCTACGACCTGCTTATCAGCGAAGCCGCCCCGGCAAAGGCCGTGGTATCCACCAAATACGGCGACATTCTTCCCTCTAACAAGGCGCTGGCCGGGGCGGGTATCGAGATGATCGGCATTGACAGCCGGGAAAAGCTGCTGAAAAAGGCGCTGGACACCTTGGCAGATCAATATGACTTCATCTTCATCGACTGTCCCCCTTCCCTGGAGCTGCTCACCGTCAACGCCCTGTGCGCCGCCCACACCCTGCTGGTCCCGGTGCAGTGCGAGTACTTCGCCCTGGAGGGCCTCAGCGACCTGCTGGCCACTGTCCGGCTGGTCAAGCGAAAACTGAATCCCCAGTTGAATATGGAGGGCGTCCTGCTGACTATGTTCGACAGCCGGACCAACCTGTCCCTCCAGGTGGCGGAGGAGGTCAAGCGTCACTTCCCCGGCCAGGTCTACGCCACGGTCATCCCCCGGAACGTCCGGCTCTCCGAGGCCCCCAGCCACGGCAAACCCATCTCTGCCTACGACCCCTACTCCCGAGGTGCGGAGGCCTACCGCCTGCTGGCGGAGGAAATGTGCGCCGGGGACGCGTGACGCCGGGGAACGTGTTCCTTTTTTCTTGAAAGAAACAAGGAGCCGAAATAAGAACTTCCCGCAAAACTGCGTTTTGCGCCTCGCTGTCTTGAAATGTTGTGCATTTAATGTAAGCGAGGGAAAAAACGAAGTTTTTCCAAAAAGTTTTCTTGGGTTCTTTTCTTTTTCAAAAGAAAAGAACAAGACTGCGAGGTGACAATATGGCAAAACGAAAGACAGAACTGGGGCTGGGCCGGGGATTGAACGCCCTGCTGGGCGACCCGGACTTGCCGGAACAGAACGAGGGGTCCATCTCCCTGCCCATCTCCCAGGTGGAACCGGGACTGAACCAGCCCCGAAAGCGGTTTGAACAGGGGGCGCTGGACGACCTGGCGGAGTCTATCCGGGTCCACGGCATCATCCAGCCCCTGACGGTGCGCCGGCTGGCCTCGGGCTACTATCAGATCATCGCCGGCGAGCGGCGGTGGCGGGCGGCCAAGGCCGCCGGGCTTCAGGAGGTGCCCGCCGTTATCATCGAGGCGGACGACCGGAAGGTGATGGAGCTGGGCCTCATTGAAAACCTCCAGCGGGAAGACCTGAACCCCGCTGAAGAGGCCCGGGGCTACCGGACCCTGATGGAGGAGTTCGGTCTGACTCAGGAGCAGGTGGCCCAACAGATGGGCAAGAGCCGGCCGGCCATTACCAATACCCTGCGCCTGCTGGCCCTCCCAGAGGAGGTCATGTCTCTGTTGGAGGAGGGCGTCCTCTCCGCCGGACACGCCCGGGCCATCCTGGGCGCACCCACCGCCGCTCTCCAAAAGGAGGCCGCCAAGAAGGTGGCCGAAGGCCAGTTGTCCGTGCGGCAGACCGAGCTTCTGATAAAGGCTTTGCAGAAGGAGAAAAGGGACAAGCCCAAGAACCAGGAGCCCGACCTTTCCCTTTATTTAGGGGAGCTGGAAAAGGAGCTGGCCGGCCGGCTGGGCCGGAAGGTGAAGATTGCCCACAAGGGCCGCAAGGGCCGCATTGAGCTGGAGTACTACAACGAGCAGGACCTGGAAACTCTGCTGGCCCTGCTGCAGGGCTTGAAGTCCCAGGGAGGTGACGGACAAGATGGCTGAAAAGCGCACCAGCGAGCCCTTCATTGAGGACGACGACCGCTTTTCCCAGGATACGCACACAGCCCGCCGCGCCCCCTCCCCCGAGCAGGAAGCCCGCCGCAAACGGACCCAGCAGCGCCGGCGGAGAAACTCAGTGTTCCAGTATATCGCCATTCTGTTTATGGCCGCCTTTGTGCTGCTGCTGTATACTTTTATGATGGAGCGGCGGCAGAGCCAGCAACAGATCGACGATTTGAAACAGTCGGCCTCCACTGTCCAGACCCTTCAGGGCCTGATGGAGGAAAATGTACAGCTAAAGGAGCAGGCCGAGGCCCTGCAAAACCAGATTGACGCCCTCCAGGCCCAGCTCAGCAGCAGCAAACAGGAGCGCAGCGACTTGGCATCCCAGCTGGAGGAGGAGGAGAAAGTAACTCTAGCCATGGCCTGGTTCTGGCAGATCAGCGACGCCTCCGTCCGAGGACAGCTGAAGAGCTGCCGGGAGATGATCGCCGACATGGACGCAGCCGGCCTGCCGGACTGTCTGCCTAAGGACAACCCCGCCGGGGACGACCACCTCTCCCCCTACGACCGCTATCAGGAGATTCACAACCGGCTGATAAAATAACCCGCCCTCCGACAAAGAAATTGAAACATACTTCCTCCGGGCGAGGAATGTTTCACGTGAAACATCACAACAAAGGAGATTGAAAAACATGCTAGACATTCGTTTTATTCGGGAGAATCCCGAAACCGTGAAAGAGAACATCAAGAAGAAATTCCAGGAGGAGAAGCTCCCCCTGGTGGACCAGGTGCTGGAGCTGGACGCCCAGAACCGCGCCGCCATGTCGGAGGCCAACGAGCTCCGGGCCGCCCGGAACACCCTGTCCAAACAGGTAGGGATGCTCATGGGCCAGGCCAAAAAGGATCCCTCCAAGCTGGCGGAGGCTGAGCAGGCCAAGGCCAAGGTGAAGGCCAACGCCGACCGGCTTGCCGAGCTGGAGGAAAAGGAGGCTCAACTGGCCGAGCAGATCCGGAAGATCATGCTGGTCATTCCCAACATCATCGACCCCTCCGTCCCCATCGGCCCCGACGACTCCGCCAACGTGGAGGTGGAGCGCTTCGGCGAGCCGGTGGTCCCCAACTTCGAAATCCCCTACCACACCGAAATTATGGAGTCCTTCAACGGGGTGGACATGGACGCCGCCGGCCGGGTGTCCGGCAATGGGTTCTACTACCTGATGGGCGACGTAGCCCGCCTCCACGAGGCGGTGCTGGCCTACGCCCGGGACTTCATGATTAACAAGGGCTTTACCTTCTGCATCCCCCCCTTTATGATCCACGGCAACGTGGTGGAGGGCGTTATGAGCCAGACCGACATGGAGGCCATGATGTATAAGATTGAGGGGGAGGACCTCTACCTCATCGGCACCAGCGAGCACTCCATGATCGGCAAGTTCATTGACCAGATCATCCCCGAGGCCAGCCTGCCCCAGACCCTTACCTCCTACTCCCCCTGCTTCCGAAAGGAGAAGGGCTCCCACGGCATCGAGGAACGGGGCGTCTACCGCATCCACCAGTTTGAAAAGCAGGAGATGATCGTGGTATGCAGGCCCGAGGACTCCATGAACTGGTACGAGAAGATGTGGCGGTACTCCGTGGAGCTGTTCCGCTCCCTGGACATCCCGGTTCGCCAGCTGGAGTGCTGCTCCGGCGACCTGGCCGACCTGAAGGTGAAATCCTGCGACATCGAGGCCTGGTCCCCCCGGCAGCAGAAGTACTTTGAGGTCTGCTCCTGCTCCAACCTGGGGGACGCCCAGGCCCGCCGGCTGAAAATGCGGGTGAAGGGTGAGAAGGGCACCTATCTGCCCCACACCCTGAACAACACCGTGGTGGCTCCCCCCCGTATGCTCATCGCCTTTTTGGAGAACAACCTCCAGGCCGACGGAAGCGTAACCATCCCCAAGGTGCTCCAGCCTTATATGGGCGGCCTGGAAATCATGGTCCCCAAGAAATAGAGATGGGACAGCCTGCCTCCTCCCGGCGCAGGGAGCTGTCCCTGGTCAACGTGGCGTTTTGCCTGGGCATTGTGGTGTTCCACTGCATGTCCCACCCCATCACCCACCTGGACAGGCTCAGCTGGCAGTTCGCCCTGGCCGTCACCGCCCAGCGGGTAACCTGCATCGGGGTGCCCGGCTTCTTCTTCCTCAGCGGCTTGAAGTTCGCCCTGCCCGCCTCCAGGCAGCGGACCCTGGGACAGTACTACCGCAGCCGGTTCCAGCGCCTGATTCCCCCCTATCTGCTGGCGGCCGCCCTGCACTACTTCCCCTTCACCCTGACAGGGACCTACCCCTTCTCCCTGAAAAATTTCGCCCTGCTGACCATCAGAGGCAGCCTCTCCGCCCAGTTTTACTATGTGATTGTGCTGCTCCAGTTCATTCTGCTGGCACCTCTGTTCCGCTTCCTGATGCAGCGGTACTCCCCCGTGCTGCTGCTGCCCCTGGCTTTGACGGTCACCCGGCTGAGCGGCGAGTTCTTCTGCGGGATCACCCTGCCAAGCTGGCTGGCGGCCCTCTACTCCGGGCACCAGTTTACCGACGCCATCTTCTACTATCTGGCGGGCTGTTTCGCCGGGGCCGGCTATGAGGACTTTTTAAAACTGCTGGAGAAAAACCGCCCCCTGATTACCTGGCTGTTTGTGCTGTCCACCCCAACGGCCATCGCCGCCAGCGTGTACACCAGTTCCGGTCGGGGAGAGCTGCCCTATCTGGAATC
This sequence comes from Lawsonibacter sp., assembly GCA_022798155.1. GTDB lineage: Bacteria > Bacillota > Clostridia > Oscillospirales > Oscillospiraceae > Lawsonibacter. The sequence continues at coordinate 14,476 of JAAWLY010000004.1, forward strand.
TCTGAACATCCTCTTCTTTATCAGCTACGCCCTGTTTCTGTACGACTGGGCGGTCCGACTGGCTCCCCGCATCCGGGGGCGGGCCGTCCAACTGCTGGAAGAGTTGGATGGAGCCAGCTATCTGATCTATCTCTACCACTGCCTTGCCATCACCGCGCTTGACGGCGCGGCCCGCCGCCTGGGGCTGACCCGCGAAGGGCCTCTGCTCCTGCTGCGGCTGGCGGTGGTCCTCTCTGCCACGGTGGCCGGCGCCATTCTCTGGCAAAAACTGCGGACCACCGTCTCCAGAGGCAAATACCACCCATAAGGAGGGGATATCTATGGCAGACAACAAACGGCGGACAGAGCTGTCCTGGCTCAACCTGATCTTCTGCGGGATGGTGCTCTGGTCCCACTCCAGCTCCTATGCCCTCACCCATCTGGACAAGCTAAGCTGGCAGTACGCCCTGACTTATTCCCTTCAGCGTATCTGCTTCGTCTCGGTCTACGGCTTCTTCTTCCTCAGCGGCCTGAAGCTGACCCTGTCCCGCCGGAAGCCCCCCTCTCCCCTGGCCTTCTGGGGGAAGCGGTTCAAGGGCATTCTGCTGCCCTACTGCCTGGCCGTGGCGGTGTACTATGTGTGGTTCAGCGTGATTCTGCGCTACTTTCCCTTCTTTGTGACCGACTATTTGGGGTATCTGGTCCGGGGCGACCTCAGCTCCCCGTTTTATTTCGCGGTAGCGCTGGCCCAGTTCATCCTCCTGGCTCCCCTGTTGCGGAGGCTGGCCGAGAAGTATTCCCCCGCGCTGATTGTCCCCGCGGCACTGGTGGTCACCCAGCTGAGCGTCATGTATTTCAACGACGTTCTCCGGCTGTTTATGCCGGGGGCCAGCTTCGCCTATAGCGACCGCATCTTTACCACCTACCTGGTCTATTATCTGGCCGGCTGCTGTGCCGGGCGGTGGTACGACAAATTTTTAACCATGCTGGAGGAGAACAAGGGCATGATTGCCGCTGTGACCATCGGCCTTGCCGTGGTGGATATCCTGCTGTGCTGGCTCAGCTACACCGGCCGCCGCAGCGTCCCCTTTACCGAAATCACCGCCATGCTGTTCCATCTCAGCGCCGTCCTGTTCAGCTTTTTGATCGCCCTCCGGCTGCCTCAAAAGATTCCCGGCTGGCTGGCCAGGATCGACCAGGCCTCCTTCCTGATTTACCTCTACCACAGCCTGGCGCTGTCAGGCATTGACCACCTGCTGCACCGGCTGAATATTATCAGGGTAAGCATGGTGTTTCCAATCCGCGCCGCCTTTGTATACACCGCCACCCCGCTGGCCTGCGTACTTTGGCAGCGGCTTTGGGCGGCAGTCAAAACAAAATTCAAACAGATTTAAAGGAGAAATCATAAATGGCAGAGGACAACCGCACCCCGGAGGAAGAAAAGGGCTACACCCCCGCCTCCCCCGTCAAACGAGCCCTGGCCTGGATCGGGCTGGTCTACGCCCTGATCCTGCTGGCCCTGACCACCTACTTCTTCTTCACCGCCAAGGGCCTGGGCAATCTGGGACCGCTGCTCACCGTTCCCGGCCTGATCGGGCTTGGAATTGTGGCCCTGGTGTCCTGGCGCTCCACCGGCAGACCGGGAAAATGGCCCGCCGTCGCTCTGGCGGCAGTCTGCTGGCTGCTGGCCCTGGCCACCCTGCCCATCGGCATTGTGGGACTGCTGTCCAACTTTTCGGACACTGTCACGGTGCTTGGCATTTCGATCCTGGGGGGATAAACGATGGAAGAAATCATCTCCACCGGGCTGGAGGAGCTGGGTCTGGCCGGCTGCATCCCGGCGGACGCCCCCACCCTGCTGGCCCGGTACAGCCAGCTTCTGCTGGAGAAAAACCAGGTGATGAACCTGACCGCTATCCGGGAGCCAGAGGGGGTGGCCCGGCTGCACATGCTGGACTGCGCCGCCCTCCTGAAATTCTGCGACTTTCAGGGGAAAACCCTCATCGACGTGGGGACCGGAGCGGGCTTTCCGGGGATGGTGCTGAAGATACTGGTCCCCTCCCTGGAGGTCACCCTGCTGGACTCCCTGAACAAGCGGTTGGACTGGCTGGAGGAGACTTGCGGCACGCTGGGCCTGAAAAACATCCGCACCCTCCATGCCCGGGCGGAAGAACAGGCCAGGGGTCTCCGGGACAGCTTCGACATTGTCACCGCCCGGGCGGTGGCCGAACTGCGGACGCTGTGCGAGCTGTGTCTGCCCTACGCGAAGGTGGGCGGTAAATTCCTGGCCATGAAGTCCACCGGCAGCGACCAGGAGCTAGCCGAGGCAGAGCACGCCATCAAGCTGCTGGGCGGCCGGGTGTCCGCTGTGGAGGACTACGCCATCCCGGGCACGGAGGTCACCCACCGCCTCATTGTCATTGAAAAGCTGGCCCCCACCCTGAAGGGCTATCCCAGGCGGTGGGCTAAAATACAAAAGGATCCGCTCTAAAATCACTATTTTGCATAAAGCACAGGATATTTGTAAATTTTTTCTAAATATTTATCCGAAAATGGTTGACTGACGGCAAATTTATGATATATTTAAAGCTGTAAAATAGGAGGTAACTTCCATGGGCACCGTAATTGCGATCACATCTGGCAAGGGCGGAACCGGAAAGACCTCCATCACCGGGGCAGTGGCCGCCTCTCTGGCCCTGATGGGCAGACAGGTGCTGTGTATCGACATGGACATCGGCCTGCGCAACTTGGACATTACCCTGGGCCTGAATGACCGGGCGCTGATGGACTTCTCCGACGTGGCTCTGGGGCGCTGCCCCCTGGCCCGGGCCGCGGTGGAGCACCCGGAGCTCAAGGGCCTGGCGCTGCTCACCTCCCCCATGAGCCTGCCCGCCAGCCTCACCCCGGAAAAAGTACGCGCCCTGCTGGACACTGCCCGCTCCAGGTATGACTACGTGCTCATCGACTCCCCCGCCGGCCTGGGCGTCGGATTCCGCCTGGCCACCTGCGCGGCAGACCGGGCCGTGGTCATCGCCACCAACGACGCCTCCTCCCTGCGGGACGCCCAGCGGACCGTGGCCGAGCTGAGCCACCTGCGCCAGGTCCATCTGGTGATGAACCGCATCCAGGCCAGGCTTCTGCGCCGACTGCGCACCACCATCGACGACGCCATGGACGCCGCCGGGCTGCCCCTGATCGGGGTTGTACCGGAGGACCCCCAGGTTATCCTCTGCGCCAACCTGGGCAAGCCCCTCACTTCCCGGGGCAAAAAAGGCGCGGCCCTGGCCTGCTGGAACATCGCCCAGCGGCTGGAGGGACAGCGGGTGCCCATTATGCGCATCCGATAATTCCCCTCTTCCCAATTATGCCAAGGAGGTTTTGATGCCATGAACATCGCCATTATGAGCCACACCAAAAAGCAGGAGCTGATGGTACAGTTTTGCACTGCCTACTGCGGCGTCCTGTCCAAACACGCCGTCTGCGGCACCAACGCCACCGGGCGCATGGTGGCGGAGGCTACCGGTCTGCCCGTCCAGCTCTTCCTGTCCCATGAGCACGGGGGCATCGAGCAGATCGGCCAGCGGATTATCTACAACGAAATCGACATGGTACTCTTCTTCAACTCCCCCCAAGACAACGAAATGGACAAAGACGTGCTGTATATCACCCGCCTGTGTGACCAGCACTCCGTCCCCGTGGCCACCAACGTGGCCACCGCCGAGCTGCTGATCCACGGCCTGGCCCGGGGCGACTTGGACTGGCGTGAGGGCATGAACCCCAACCGGGTACCCTTCGCGCTGTAGGTCACGGACCGCGTTTCGCGCTCCCGTCCCGATTCTTGAGGATGGGAGCGCTATGCTTTTTGCAGGCCCCGAAATTCTCAGGCCGCACAGCACTTCCAGGTCTGCACCAAAAGCCTCCTTTGCCAAAGGGGCCTTCCGATTGGTTCTACAAAACTCTGTGTGTCATTGAAAAAGAAAGGAATATGGATATGGCTAAGGTACAACCAAGAACTCTCTCCGGCTTTATGGAGCTGCTCCCCGCCCGGCAGATTCAATTTGACCGCATGGCGGCCATCATACGGGAATCCTTCTCCCTCTACGCCTTTACCCCGCTGGATACACCCCTGATTGAGGCCAGCGAGGTACTGCTGGCCAAGGGCGGCGGCGAGACCGAGAAGCAGATTTACCGCTTCACCAAGGGGGACAGCGACCTGTCCCTCCGCTTCGACCTGACAGTCCCCCTGGCCAAATACGTGGCCCTGAACTACGCCAAGCTGGCCTTCCCCTTCCGCCGGTTCCAAATCGGCAAGGTCTACCGGGGGGAGCGGGCCCAGCGGGGCCGGTTCCGGGAGTTCTACCAGGCCGACATCGACGTCATCGGCGACGGCCAGCTGGACATCTCCAACGACGCGGAAATTCCCGCCATCATCTACCGCACCTTCACCTCCCTGGGGCTGAAACGGTTCCAGATTCGGGTGAACAACCGGAGGATTCTCAACGGCTTTTACGCCATGCTGGGGCTGACAGAGCAGTCGGGAGCCATCATGCGCACAGTGGACAAGCTGGAGAAGATCGGCGAAAAGTCAGTGCGGGAGCTGCTTATTGGCCCGGATATCGGCCTGAACGACGAACAGGCGGCGGAAATTCTCAAGTTCATTGCTATCAAGGGGAGCAACGCGGAAGTCCTCTCCGCCCTGGAGGGCTACCGGGGTCGGAACACCACCTTCGACCAGGGGCTGGACGAGTTGTCCGCCGTGGCCAAAAACCTGGCCGCTTTTGGCGTGCCCGAGACCAACTTCGTCCTGGACCTGACCATCGCCCGGGGGCTGGACTACTACACCGGCACCGTCTACGAGACCACTATGCTGGACCACCCGGAGATCGGCTCCATCTGCTCTGGCGGGCGGTATGATAACCTTGCGGAATATTACACTGATAAACAACTCCCCGGCGTGGGAATTTCCATCGGTCTGACCCGCCTGTTCTTCGTTCTGGAGGACCAGGGATACCTGAACGACAATATGTGCACCGCCCCCGCCGATGTGCTCATCCTCCCCATGACCGAGGACCTGGGGCCCGCCATTGAGCTGGCCACCTACCTCCGGTCCTGGAAGCTCCAGGTTCAGGTCTACGCCGAACAGAAAAAATTCAAGCAGAAGATGTCCTACGCCGACAAGCTGGGGGTGCCCTATGTCATCTTCCTGGGGGAGGATGAGATCAAGCAGGGAAAGGTGACCCTGAAGGATATGCGCACCGGAGAGCAGCAGCTCTTGACCGCAAAAGAGGCCCATGGAGAAATCTCCTGCCACACCGACGTGGGCGACGGAAGCAAGCCCATCCTGGACAAGGGGGAATAAACTTTCCAACCTTTTGCGGAAACGCGATCCCTCCACCACCGGACTTCGTCCAGCGGCCCCCCCACCGCAGAAAGGACCGCCATGAAAAAGCTGCTGTGGCCTCTCTGTGCCACCGTCGTTCTTCTATCCTCCTTCGGCCTTGGTCTTGCCGCGGGCTATGTTGCTTCGGACTATTCGACGGAGGAATTTAGCTACGACCAAATCAAGGGCTCCAATACTGACCCCCACCCCCAGTCAGCCCGCTTCATCAACATCTTCTATGAGGGCGACTTCCCCGGCATGAGCGACTTCCCCATTACGGCGGAGCAGGCCGAACCGGGGAAAAAGGCGCTGAACGCCCTGCGGGGGCAAACATACACCCGGCTTTTCCCGCTTATAAGACCCAGCAAAAAAGGAATCGGGGTCTATGAGGTCAGCGGCTGCACCCCCTCTTATACCGCATACTGGGACGGCAAACATTTATGGCTCCCCGACGAAGGGCGCTGGCGGGGCTATGCTCCCTCCTCCCCCGACCAGCTGGAGCAGGAATTCCAGTCGAGCTGGCAATTACAAAACGGAATGATAGATGGAAAATAATACAAATAGGAGTTGATATTTATGGGTGACACAAGCACCTTTTACCGCACCCACACCTGCGGGGAGCTCCGGATGGAGCAGGCCGGACAGACAGTCACTTTGGCCGGCTGGATGGAGAACCTGCGGGAGGTGGGGCAGAATCTGGCCTTCCTGGTCCTGCGGGACTTCTACGGCACCACCCAGGTGGTGCTGGAGACCGAGGAGACGGTCCAGGCCGTCAAGGAGCTGAACAAGGAGACGGTGATTTCCGTCACTGGCACCGTCCGGGAGCGGGACAGCAAAAATCCCAAGCTGCCCACCGGCGACATTGAGGTGGTCCCCTCCAAAATCCAAGTACTGGGCCGCTGCCGCCACAACGAGCTCCCCTTCCCCATCACCCGCAGCCGGGAGGCGGACGAGTCCGCCCGGCTGAAATACCGCTATCTGGACCTGCGCAACCCGGAAGTGAAGAACAACATCGTCCTGCGCTGCCAGGTGGTTTCCGCCCTGCGCGCCGCCATGACGGACCACGGCTTTTTAGAGATTACCACTCCCATTCTCACCGCCTCCTCCCCCGAGGGGGCCCGGGACTACCTGGTCCCCTCCCGGAAACACCCCGGCAAATTCTACGCCCTGCCCCAGGCCCCCCAGCAGTTCAAGCAGCTGCTCATGGCCTCCGGCTTTGACAAGTACTTCCAGATCGCCCCCTGCTTCCGGGATGAGGACGCCCGGGGCGACCGCTCCCCCGGCGAGTTCTATCAGTTGGACATGGAGATGGCCTTTGCCAGCCAGGAGGACGTGTTCGCTGTGCTGGAGGACGTACTGCCCCCCATCTTCGCCAAATACGGCAAGTATAATACCGCCTCAAAACCACCATTTGTACGCATCCCCTACCTGGAGGCCATGGAGAAGTACGGCACCGACAAGCCTGACCTGCGCATTGACCTGACCGTCACCGACGCCACAGACTTGCTGGCCGGCTGCGGCTTCGGCCCCTTTGAGAACCAGACGGTGAAGGCGGTGGTTGTGTCCGGCTTCGAGGGCACCCGGAAGCAGATTGACAAGCTGTGCGCCGACGTGGAGGTGCTGAGCGGCAATAAGGCCTACTGGTTCCGCCTGGACGAAAAAGGGGAAATCGTGGGCGGCATTGCCAAGTTCGTCCAGCCCATCAAGGAGCAGGTAGTAGAGGCGTTAGGCCTCACCCCCGGCTGCTTTGTGGGGCTGTCCGCCGGGGCCAAGGGCGCGGCCCTGAAGACAGCGGGCGTGCTGGTAAAGACCCTGGGTGCCTTCTGCCCCAACCACTTCCAGAAGGAGCAGTACGCTTTCTGCTGGATTGTGGACTTCCCCATGTACGAGATCGGCGAGGAGTCCGGCGAGCTGGAGTTCTGCCACAATCCCTTCTCCATGCCCTCCGGCGGGCTGGAGACGGTGGAAAAGGCCATCAAGGGGGAGATCGACCCCCTATTCATCACCGCCGACCAATACGATCTGGTGTGCAACGGGGTGGAGCTGTCCTCCGGCGCGGTACGCAACCACGACCCGGAGATCATGATAAAGGCCTTCTGGATGGTGGGCCTGGAGGAAGAGGACGTGCGGAAGAAATTCCCCGCCATGTACAACGCCTTTACCTACGGCGCGCCCCCCCACGCCGGCATTGCCCCCGGAGTGGACCGGATGGTTATGCTGCTGTCCGGGGAGGAGTCCATCCGGGAAGTAATTCCCTTCCCCATGAACAAGAACGCTCAGGACCTGATGATGGGCGCTCCCTCCACCGTGGAGCAGAGCCAGCTGGACGAGCTGAACATCGCCATCACCAAAACCGAAAAAGAATAAAATCACGTCCCCGGAAGGCTGCTTCCGGGGACGTTCCGTTCTTGCTATTTGAGTCAGAAAGTGGTAAAATAGAATGATTTCCTTTTGGCCGTATGACGGAAGAGGAAAAGTGGGCAAGCTAATTTGGTATCACCCAAGAGACAGAAAGGGGCTATCCTTTTATGCGCAAGCTGGTCATTGATAAGGCTGCGGTCAAACACAACCTGTCCATTATCAAAGAGCGGGCGGCGGGTGCAGTCATCTACGGGGTGCTCACCGGCGACGGCAGCGGCGCCGGGGTTGTCCCCATGGCAAAGCTGCTCCGAGCCGAGGGCATCGGCCATTTCGCCGTCTACGACGTGAAAGAGGCGGAGGAGCTGCGCCAGGCCGGCTTTGTGGAGGAGGAAATTCTCATGCTCCGCTCCACCACCGACCGGGAGGAGCTGGAGCGGCTGGTGGACCTGGGGGTGGTGTGCACCATTTCCTCAGTAGATACCGGCCTGGCTCTTAACGCCCTGGCAGAGAACCGGGCCACCATCGCCTGCGCCCACATCCAGCTGGACACCGGCATGGGTTTTGGCGGCTTTCTGGTCAGCGAGCCGGAAAAAATTCTGCTGGCCTACCGCTCCCTGCCCAATGTGGCCCTGGAGGGCATTTACACCCAGCTCCACGCCATAAAGGTGGGCGACCCCGAGGCCGCCCACCAGCTGGACCAGTTCCATCAGGTACTGGAGACCATCCGCGCCAACAAATATGAGACCGGCATTGTCCACGCCGCCGGCTCCTTCGCCCTGCTCCACAACGACAGCGCCCGGCTGGACGGCGTCCGGGCCGGCTCGGCCATTCTGGGCCGGTGCCGCCGCACCAAGGACGACAAGCTGAAAACCGTGGGCTACGGCGAGGTCCCCCTGGCCGAGGTCCGCTGGCTGCCCAAGGGCCATGCCATCGGCACCGACCGGCCCATCGTTCTGAAAAAGCCCACCCGGGTGGCCGTCCTCCCTGTGGGCTACCAGAACGGCTTCGGCCTGACCCGCCCCCGGGAGGCCACCTTCTGGGCCCTGCTGCGCCAGTGGCGGCGGAGCAGGAACCGCACCGTTCGGGTGGGCAGCCAGCGGGTGCGCACCATCGGCCCCATCGGCGCCACCGAGACCCTGCTCAACGTGACCAACGTGAAGTGCTCCGCCGGCGACCTGGCCTGCTTCGACATCGACCCCCTCTTCGCAAGAGGGTTTGTAAGAGAGTTTCGGTAAACGTTTGCCACTCAGCGGATTCTGCATGGGCGGACATTGTCCGCCCGTGCGGGAAACCGCTTAATCAGCGGGCGCATGATATGCGCCCCTACGCGGCAGGAGCTCTCTTGTAGGGGCGGATATAATCCGCCCGTAAAAATTACCAGCGCGCGGCCGCAGGCCGCCCCTACAAAATCAAAAAAGAGGTCTTTTCCATGTCTAATAACCATCCCTTCCTGCCGCTGGTCTTCGGCGGCGACATCAACGTCTACAGCGTGGCCCGGGCCTTCCACGAGGCCTACGGCATCCGCACCGTGGCCTTTGGCAAATACCCCTCCTTCCCCTGCTTCAACAGCGCCATCATCGACTACCGGGTCTGTCCGGACAACGAGGACGAGGAGGTATTCCGCCGCAATGTGCGCGCGGTGGCGGACGAGTTCCCCGACAAGAAGATTATCCTGCTGGGCTGCGGGGACAACTATGTGCAGATGGCCGCCCACTTTCGGGACCTGGCCCCCTCCAACGTGATCGCCCCCTACATCGACGCCGATCTGCTGGATAAGCTCATCAACAAGGAAGAGTTTTACGCCCTGTGCGACCAGTACGGCATCGATCACCCGGCCACCTTCATCTATGACAAGTCCATGGGCCACAACTTCTCCCTGCCCTGGGGCCCGCCCTACATCGCCAAGCCCGCCGAGAGCGTTACCTACTGGGCCACCGGCGACACCACCCTGGCCAAGGTGTACATCTGCCACAGCTGGGAGGAGCTCCTCCAAAGCCTGGACCACGTCTACGCCGCCGGCTACCAAAACCACATGATTCTCCAGGAGTTTATCCCCGGGGACGACAGCTACATGCGGGTGCTCACCAGCTACTCCGACCAAAACGCCCGGGTGACCACCATGTGCCTGGGCCACGTCCTTCTGGAGGAGCACTCCCCCCACGGTATCGGCAACCACGCCGTTATCCTCACCGAGTACTGCGAGGAGCTGGAGCTGAAAATCAAGGGGCTGCTGGAGGCGCTGCACTTTGTGGGCTTCTCCAACTTTGATATCAAGTACGACCGGCGGGACGGCAAGTATAAGGCTTTTGAGATCAACTGCCGCCAGGGCCGGAGCAACTACTATATCACCGGCTCGGGCCACAACATCGCCAAGCTGCTGGTGGGCGACCTGATTGAGCACAAGCAGCTGCCCTTCCAGATGGTGACGGAGCGCTCCCTGTGGCGGATGGTGCCCAAGCAGGTGCTCTTCCGTTACACTCCCAAGCAGTACCACGAGGAAATGCGCCAGCTCATCAAAGCCGGCGCGGACCACCACTCCCTGGTCTACTCCGGCGACGCCTCGCTAAAGCGCCGGCTGCGGGTGTGCAAAAACCACTTGGGCAACATCAAACGGTTCGCCAAATACTGCAAGCCGCCGGAGGACTGAGCCAGCAAGCGCAGTGAAGGAGCACATTATGAATTACCGTCTCGGTGTGCTGGGAGGGATGGGTCCCCAGGCCACCAACACCTTTTATCAATTTGTTATCGACCGCACCGACGCCCGAACCGACCAGGAACATGTCAACGCCTTGATCCTCTCTGACAGCGACATGCCCGACCGCACCTGCGCCATCCTCCAGGGCGGCCAGGCCCGGGAGGCGGTGTATCAGCGTCTGCTGGCCGACGCCCGGCTGCTGGAGGGGGCGGGGTGTACCTGTATCGCCGTTCCCTGCAACACCTCCCACTTCTTCCTGGACCGGGTCCAGGGGGAAATCGGCATTCCCATCATCCACATGATCCGGGAAACCGCCCGTCTGTTGGCCTCCCACGGACTGAAGCGCCCTGGTATTCTGGCTACAGATGGGACAATCCAGACTGAATTATACCAAAAGGAATTTGCCGCTGCTGGAATTGAGGCGGTAATCCCCTCCCCCGCCGCCCAAAAGCTGGTGATGTCACTGATCTACGACGACATAAAGGCCGGCCGGGACGGCGACCCCCAGAAATTTGCCGAGATCCACCAGGACCTGCTCTTCCAGGGCTGCGACTGCGGGGTGCTGGCCTGCACCGAGCTGTCGGTCTTCGCCGACAAGCACCACCTGCCCCACTTCTACACTGACGCCATGGCCGTGCTTGCCCAACGGGCAGTGGAGGCCTGTCACAAGCCTCTGCGGCATATTTTTATCAAATAATACAAAAGGGAGTGGAATCCATGGACAAAATAAAAGCGGACCCCCTGGCCTTGAACGCGATTATCCACGCCGTGCTGAAAGGGATGTGCACCACGCCGGAGGACTTTCCCCGTGCCACCCTGGTGGACGGCTTTTCCATGATCTACCACAAATTTCCCCACTGGGCAGAGCTTTCCCCTGGAGATTTCTCCATCCTGGGTATGCTGGAGAACATGCACACCCTCCACTTTCCCAACAATCCCTACCAGCCCCCCATTCAGGTGGACGACTTCTCCTTCCTGGCCCGGTGTCAAAAGCTGAAGCGGCTGGATGTGGCCTGCACCACCTTTTCCGACTGCTCCATCCTGCTCCAAACGCCGCCGCTGAACTACGTACGCCTGCCGGAGAAGGGCAAGCTCACCCATCTGGAGGCACTGGAACAGCTTCCCCCAAAAACCAAGGTTAGCTTTTTGAACCCGCCCGCCCCTACGCCACCCCTGGCGGTCACGCCCCCGCCCCGGAAAAAGCCAGAGGGCAGCGAGCAGGTAAAAGCTATTGTGGCGGAGATCAAGCGGCGCACCGCCGCCGGCTGCTATAAGCTGACCGTCCAGCCTGACAGCCTACCCGGGCTTTTTGACAGTAAATTCGGCGGCTTTCCCTACTGGGATCCGGCCATGCCCTACCCGCTGGATGGGCGCGGGAAGAAGCTGGTGCTGCTGGCCCAGATCAACTTCGATCAGTTCCCGGCGGAGGACCCCCTGCCCCAGGGTGGGATGCTCCAGTTTTTCATCGGAAACGACTGCTTCGGCCTGGACTGTCCGGGGGGCCACCATGTGGTGTACCACGAGAAAATCGACCCCTCCGTCACGGCGGACCAGCTCAGGCCGCTGAACATCCCTACCCAGGCGGAGACAGAAATCTTCCCCCTGGCAAAGTCCATGGGGGTTACCATGGAAAAGGCCACCGCCTATATGGGCCCCGCGGACGGGCGGTTTGACCGTGTTTTCTCCCAGGCTTACCAGACCGTCACCGGGCGGACCCTGGAGGACGGAATGAACCATTGGAACACCTTGGAGAGCGAGGACAGAGATTACCTGTGGGACCAGCTGTCCACCGACGGCCACCATCTGCTGGGCTACCCCTACTTCACCCAGGAGGACCCCCGGGAGGGCGCCTATGAGACCCTCCTCTTCCAGATGGACTCCGACGACGGTATCCTCTGGGGCGACTGCGGCGTGGCCAACTTCTTTATCAATCTGGAGGATTTGAAAAAGCGGAACTTCTCCAAGGTGTTCTACACCTGGGACTGCTGCTGACCCCATTTTTACGCGAGGTATTTTATGAAATACACCCTCAACGACTACATCGCCCTGCTGGAGCAGCGGGGCCTGCTGGCCGCCCCCGTCCCGGCGGGGCTGGAGCGCTCCGCCCCGGTGGAGCTGGTGTCCTACGACTCCCGGGAGGTAGCCCCCGGCACCCTGTTCCTCTGCAAGGGAGCCCACTTCAAGGCGGAGTTTCTCCAAATGGCCTGGGAAAAAGGCGCCATCGCCTACGTGAGCCAAGTCCCCTACCCGGAGGTGGATTTGCCCTGCGTCCAGGTAAGCGACATGCGTCTGGCCATCGCCCCCCTGGCCGACCTGTTTTACAGCCACCCCTCGGGCAAGGTGAAGGTGGTCGCCCTGACGGGGACCAAGGGCAAATCCACCGCCGCCTACTACCTCAAGCACATTTTGGACGAATACCAGGCGGAGCGGAACCGGCCGGAGTGCGGAATTCTGTCCACCATCACCACCTACGACGGGGTGGAGCGGTTCGAGTCCCACATCACCACCCCCGAGCCCCTGGAGCTCCAACGCCACCTGGCCCACGCCGTCCAGGCGGGGATCGACTACGTGGTGATGGAGGCCTCCAGCCAGGCGCTGAAGTACCACCGCACCCTGTGTACCGACTTTGCCGCCGCCGCCTTCCTCAACATCGGCATCGACCACATCTCCCCGGTGGAGCACCCGGACTTTGAGGACTACTTCGCCGCCAAGCTGCGGATCTTCGCCCAGGGGGCGGTGAACTGCGTCAACCTGGACTGCGGCCACGCCGGACAGGTGCTGGAGGCGGCAAAAGCGGCGGGAAAACCGGTGATTACCTTCTCCCGGAAGGACGAGGGCGCGGATGTGTACGCCTCTCAGGTGCGCAAGCGGGGGGGCGATCTGCTGTTCCGGGTGCGGACCCGGGACTTTGAGCGGGAGTTCCACCTGACCATGCCGGGGCTGTTCAACGTGGAAAACGCTCTGGCCGCCATCGCCATCTGCCAGGCGCTGGACATCCCCCAGCGGTGCGTCTACGCCGGGCTGGAAAAGGCCCGGGTGCCGGGGCGGATGGAGGTCTACTCCAATGCGGATGACACCATCACCGCCATTGTGGACTTCGCCCACAACCGCATGAGCTTTGAAACCCTGTGCCGCTCCGCCCGGACGGAGTATCCCGGCCGGCGGCTGGTGTCGGTCTTTGGCAGCGTGGGCAGCAAGGCCCAGGACCGCAGGCAGGATTTGGGAGAAATTGGTGGGCAGTACTCCGACCTGGTAATCGTCACCGAGGACGACAGCGAGGGGGAGGACACCCTGGATATCTGCCGGGAGATTGCCAGCTTTGTGGAAAAACAGGGCTGCCCCTGCCAAATCGTGCCCAACCGGGGGGAGGCCATCCGCCAGGCGGTGCTGGGCTGCCGGGAGCCCGCCATCCTGCTCCTGGCCGGCAAGGGGGACGAGACCTATCAGAAGCGGGGGAACGAGTATGTGGAGACCCCCACCGACGCGGAGTACGTCCAGAGCTTTTTGCAGGAGTACGACATGATTCACGGCCTGGACGGCACCGAGAAGGTCCGGGGCCTGCTGGCCTCCCTGCCCTATCTCCAGGGCTTCGCCGGAAAGACGGTGGAGGTCCACTGCAAGGCCGTGGCCCGGTCCGATGTGTTTCAGGATGTGTCCGCCCTGCGGGCGGTGGGGGCGCGGGTGCGGGTCCGTGAGGGGGAATGCCCGCCTGAACCCGCAGACTGCCTGATCTTTCTCGCCCCTGTCCCCGATGGCATGGCACGCATGGACGTCCACCGGGCGGAGGAGCTGCTGGAGACTGGCGCCCTTCCGGAATCTCTGCGTCCCACTCTCCAGTCCTGCCTCCAGGCCCTCCAGGCGGGCACAAAAGAGGCCGCTATCCTGGACTGCGCCGCCCAGCACGCCCTGCTTCTCTACGTCCTGGAGCAGCCCACGTCTGGTATGGCGGTTACAAAGTAGCCGCAAACCTCCAGTTCCGCACCAAAAGCCTCCTTTGGCAAAGGGGCCTTACGGGGGTTCCCCATAAAAACAAACGGATGGCTTACTCAGCCATCCGTTTTTCGTACTTCTTCAAGAGGTCCTCCACCGCTTCATCCAACAAACGCGACTTGTTGATCCTTGTTTTTGCAGCAAGTTCATTAAAATCCTGCATCAACTCATTTTTTAGAGAGGAAGTAAATCTAGTCCGATTCACTAAAGCCGCTTCCGACATTCCTTACACCGCCTTGCACTATTTTATGTTATCCAGTGTACATTTTAATACACTTAAAAACAAGGGGTTGAAATTTATGTAATATAGTGTATAATAGTGCAAGGAGGTGTAAGTTATGGAAGAAAAACAAATCTGTCAAACCTGTAAGCATTTCCGTCAGCACTATATAAAATGGGGGGACGACAGTTACCATATTTGCCGTTCCGGACACTGCGTCTATCCCCGGCGCAAGCCCAGGTACAATAATACGGAAGCCTGTCAGCACTATAAGGCAAAGGAAGCGGCGGAATAATCTCCCGCCGCTTGTGTTATCCATTAAATTTCCCCATTCCCCGGTCGATGCCCTCGGCCAGAATATACTCGATGGCGTCGGCGGCCCGCTTGACGGCGGCGTCGATGGCCTTTTTGTCCTCCCCGACGAACTTGCCCAGCACCCAATCGGCCAGGTCAGAATCCGGGTGGGGCTTCTCCCCCACCCCCACCCGCAGCCGGGGGAACTGGTCGGTGCCCAGATGCTGAATAATACTCTTCAGGCCGTTGTGGCCCCCGGCGGAGCCCTTCATCCGGATGCGCAGCCGGCCCACCGGCAGGGCGGTGTCGTCAGACACCACCAGCACATGGCTGGGGGGAATCTTGTAAAAATCTACCGCCTGGCGCACCGCCTCGCCGGACAGGTTCATGTAGGTGATGGGTTTCATCACCAGCACCTTCTCCCCGGAGATGGTCAGCACATTGGTCAGCGCCTTAAATTTCAGCCGTTGGATGGGCTTGCTTTGCCGCTCGGCTACCTCGTCGGCCACTAGAAAGCCCACGTTGTGGCGGGTATTTTCGTACTTGTCCCCCGGATTGCCCAGGCCCACCAGCAGCCAGCCGACGCCGCCTGCGTCCTTTTTAAAAAACATGGTTGTCACCTCAAGGAAAGGGGGCGGGCAAACGCCCGCCCCGCCGGATCATAAGTTACAGGAACAGGGGAGACACGGAGGTCTCCATGTAGATGTGGCTGATGGCCTCGGCAAAGAGGTGTGCCACAGAGATGTACCGGAGCTTGTCACACTTTACGTCGGGTTTGGGGGGGATAGTGTTGAGGAAAACCACCTCGTCCAGCACACTCTCGTTGATGCGCCGGATGGCGGGGCCGGAGAGCACGCCGTGGGAGGCGCAGGCGGTGACATCCTTGGCGCCGCCGATCTCCACCAGGGCCTTGGCCGCGTGGCACAGGGAGCCGCCGGTGTCTACCATGTCGTCCAGGAGGATGACCCGCTTGTCCCGCACGTCGCCAATGATGTTCATCACCTCGGAGGAGTTGGCCTTCTGCCGGCGCTTGTCCACAATGGCCAACGGCATGTTCAGCTTTTGCGCAAAGGCCCGGGCCCGGGCTACCGAGCCCACGTCGGGGGAGACCACCATGGTGTCCTCCTTGCTGTCCTTATACTTGCGGTTGAAATAGTCCACAAAAATGGGGGATCCCAGCAGATTATCCACCGGAATGTCGAAAAAGCCCTGGATCTGGTTGGCGTGGAGGTCCATGGTGAGCACCCGGTCGGCGCCGGCTGTGGTAATCAGGTTGGCCACCAGCTTGGCGGAGATGGGGTCCCGGGGCTTGGTCTTCCGGTCCTGCCGGGCGTAGCCGAAGTAGGGGATCACGGCGGTGATCCGG
>JAAWLY010000190.1 GCA_022798155.1 Lawsonibacter sp.
GCCGTCGATCTCCGGGATGGCCCGGGAGATAATCACCGACATGGCGTAGGGCATGTAGTTGATCTCCAGGGTCTGGGTGATGGGCTGCTCCAGCACCTCTGCCCGCAGGCCCATCACATTGGGGTCGGCGATCCGGTTTTTATTCTCGCTCGGTGTTTTCTTCTTGGCCATTTGCTTCCGTCCTTATCATAAAATATCCTTGGGAGCGTACTCCAGCCCGAAGGGGGTGGCGGCCAGGCCGCCCTTGCCCGTCTCCCGGAGGGTGTGGGGCAGGGAGCGGCCCACCTCGGCCATGGCGTCCAGAACCTGGTCGGGAGGGACGCGGCTGGCAATCCCCGCCAGGGCCATCTGGGCGGCGGAGAGGGCGTCCATAGCTCCAATCACGTTGCGTTTGACGCAGGGCACCTCCACCAGCCCGCCCACCGGGTCACACACCAGCCCTAGGAGGTTTTTCACCGCCATGGCGCAGGCGTGGGCCATCTGCTCCGGCGTGCCCCCCTGGAGGTGAACCAGGGCGGGGGCGGCCATGGCGGCGGCGGAGCCGATCTCGGCCTGGCAGCCCCCCTCCGCCCCGGAGATGGAAGCCCGGGCGGCAATCACCATGCCAAAGCCGGAGGCCACATACAGGGCCTGGACCAGGGCCTCGCTGTCCGCGCCGAAGTGCCGCCGGTAGGGCAGGAGCACTGCGGGCAGCACCCCGCAGGCCCCGGCAGTGGGGGCGGCCACAATCCGCTTCATACAGGCGTTGCACTCCCCCATGCGCAGCGCCCCGGCGATGACATCGGTAATCAGTGGGCCGCACAGGGTGTCCCCCTGGCCGTAGGCGGCCATTTTGCCGCCGTCGCCCCCCACCAGGCCGCTGCGGGAGCGGTCAGACTCCCGATAGCTCTCGTCCGACTGGGTCATAGCCTCCAGCATGGCGGACATCCTGGCCCAGGAGGCCTCGGAGGTGATGTCCTGGCGCTGGCAGTCGGACAGCTGGATGCTTTTCCACAGGGGCAGGCCGGACCGCTCTGTGTCTCGAAGCATCTGCTCAATGGAAGTAAAGTCAATCATCCCAGTTCCTCCTCGTTGGGGGTATAGCAGTTGACCCGCAGGATGCCGGGCAGGCTGCGCAGCCACTGAGCGGTGGCCGCACTGACCGGCTGGTCGCACTCAATGACCATCACGGCGCTGCCACCCCGGCCCCCACGGTTGAGCTGGAGGGTGGCCACGTTCAGCCCCTGGGCGGCCAGCGCCCCGGTAACCTGACTGACACAGCCCGGCTTGTCCGAATTGTGGACCACCAGGGTAGGCAACTCGCCAGAGAAGGAGGTATCCAGCCCGTCCACCCGGAATACCTTGATCCGCCCGCCCCCGGGGGAGGAGGCCCCCACATCCAGTTCGCCGCCCTGATCCCCCTCCAGGGTGATCAGGACGCTGTTGGGGTGGACGTCCCGAAGGACGCAGGTTCCAAAGGTGAACGCCAGCCCCCGCTCCCTGGCCAGGGAGAAGCTGTCCGGCACCCGGCTGTCGTCGGGAGCCAGTCCCAGCAGCCCGGCGATGAGGGCCTGGTGGGTACCGTGGCCCTCGCCGGTGGAGGCGAAGGAGCCGTGGAGCAGCAGCTCCGCCTTTATAGGAGTCTGCCCCAGCAGGGCCCGGGCCATGCGCCCGATGCGCACCGCCCCCGCCGTGTGGGAGCTGGAGGGCCCCACCATCACGGGACCCAGGATGTCAAACAGGTTCATGGAATCCTCCTTACGAAATATCCGCCAGCTCCAAAAACTCGTGGCCGTGGTCGGCGATGTGGTTTTTCCGTCCGGGGAGGTCGTCGCCCAGCAGCAGATCGAACATGTAGGCGGTGCGCTCCACGTCCGCGGGCATAACCTTGATGAGCCGCCGGGTATCCGGCGACATGGTGGTCAGCCACATCATCTCCGGCTCGTTTTCGCCCAAGCCCTTGGACCGCTGAACGTCGTACTTCTTCCCCTGGAGCTTGGCCACAATGTCGTCCTTCTCCTTGTTGGAGTAGGCAAACCAGGTCTTTTCCTTGCAGGTGATCTCAAACAGGGGGGACTCGGCGATGTAGACATATCCCTTCTGAATCAGGGTAGGGGTAAGGCGGTAGAGCATGGTGAGCACCAGGGTGCGGATCTGGAAGCCGTCCACGTCGGCGTCGGTACAGATGACCACCTTGTTCCACCGCAGGGCAGACAGATCAAAGGCGGCCAGGTCCTTGGCCCGCTTGTCGTGGACCTCCACCCCGCAGCCCAGCACCTTGAGCAGGTCCGTGATGATCTCGCTTTTGAAAATCTTGCCATAGTCGGCCTTGAGGCAGTTAAGAATCTTACCCCGGATGGGCATAATAGCCTGAAACTCCCCGTCCCGGGCCTGCTTCACGCTGCCCAGCGCCGAGTCGCCCTCCACGATATACAGCTCGCTGCGGTTCACGTCCCGGGTACGGCAGGGGACAAACTTGGCCACTCGGTTGGAGATGTCCATGGAGCCGGTGAGCTTTTTCTTGATGTTCAGCCGGGTCTTTTCCGCGTTCTCCCTGGCCCGCTTGTTGATAAGCACCTGCTCGGCAATCTTCTGGGCGTCCTGGGGATTTTCGATAAAATAGACCTCCATCTGGGCCCGGAGAAACTCGGTCATGACCTCTTGGATGCCCTTGTTGTTGATGGCCTTTTTGGTCTGGTTCTCGTAGGATGTCTGGGTGGAGAAGTTGCTGCTCACCAGCACCAGGGCGTCCTGAATGTCAGGGAAGGTAATCTTGCTCTCCCCTTTGGTGTATTTGCTCTGCCCCTTCAGCCAGCTGTCGATGGCGGAGACAAAGGCGGAGCGCACCGCCTTCTCCGGAGAGCCGCCGTGCTCCAGCCAGGAGGAGTTGTGGTAGTGCTCCACCACCTGCACCTTGTTGGAGAAGCAGAAGGACACCGAAAGCTTCATCTTGTACTCCGGCTTGTCCGCCCGGTCCCGGCCCTTCCGCTCGGTCTGCCAAAAGACAGGGGCCGTCAGGGCGTTTTCCCCCACCAGCTCGGCGACATAGTCGATGATGCCGTTGTTGTACTGGAAGTCAGTGGTCTCGAACTTGCCCCCCACCTGGTTATTAAAGCGGAAGGTCACCCCGGCGTTGACCACCGCCTGGCGCTTCATCACATCCAGGTAGTATTCCACCGGAATGTTGATGTCGGTGAACACCTCCAAGTCGGGCTTCCAGCGGATGGTGGAGCCCGTCTTTTTCCCTCGGTCGGTGGGCTCAGATTTCAGCCCGCCGATGTTCTCCCCCCTCTCAAAGTGGAGAGAGTATTTTTTCCCATCCCGCCACACGGTGACGTCCATATACGCGCTGGCGTACTGGGTGGCGCAGGATCCCAGGCCGTTGAGGCCCAGGGAGTACTCATAGTTATCGCTGGAGGCGTTGTCATACTTGCCCCCGGCGTACAGCTCGCAGAACACCAGCTCCCAGTTGAATTTCTGCTCCTTCTCGTTCCAGTCCACCGGACAGCCCCGGCCCTGGTCCTCCACCTGGATG
>JAAWLY010000191.1 GCA_022798155.1 Lawsonibacter sp.
GGCCAAAGGCTTGACCTCGGTCTCGGCGAACTCGCGGTACATCTTGCGGACCATCTCTTGCTCTTTAGACAGGTGAAAATCCATTTTGCAGTCCTCCTAGTTTTAATTCCCGCCCTTGATCGATTTTGACTGTTCGTTAGATTTTTAACAATCGAAAACCGAAAAAAGAGCAGCACGGGCCTGTCCCGGCACTGCGTGTTCAGGGGCGGCATATGGGATGCTCTAACCATGAAAATTATATCGGTTTTTCAGGCTTAACGCAAGTGGGACTGCCCCGATAAAATAGACAGTTTTTCTCTTAAAATTTTGTGCAAAAGAGCGAAAACAAAAAACCGGACAGGATTTTTAATCTGGAGTATTGACCGTAAAGCGGCTTGATAGTGTATACTCGCCTTAAATTAAGAGGAAAGAGGGGCCGATCATGACCATAAAAGAGGCGGAGGAGCGGACCGGGCTGGCCCGGGCCAACATCCGCTACTATGAGGACCAGGGCTTTTTCTCCCCGACCCGGGGGGAGAACGGCTATCGGAACTACTCGGAGGAGGACGTGAGCACCCTGCTGAAGGTAAAGCTGCTCCGGCAGCTGGGCTTCTCCCTGGAGGAGATTCACGAGCTGCAAAGGGGGGAGCAGTCCCTGGGCGCGGCCCTGGAGCGGCGGGAGGACGGCCTGGAGCGGGAGCGCCGGGAGCTGGACCAGGCGGCCCGGCTGTGCCGGGACATCCGGGCAGACGGGGCGGACTTCTACACCCTGGACGCCCGGCGCTACCTGGACCGGCTGGCCCGGGAGGAGGCGGTGATCGAGCGGGACCGGGACCCGGTGCGCCTCTTCCCTTGGCGGCGGTACTTTGCCCGGACGCTGGATCTGCAGCTGTACAGCGCCCTGATAACGTTTGCCCTCCAGCTGAACCTCCGGATCAATCTGCTCCGGATGCAGGAGGAGGGCGGCACGCTCCTGCTGACCCTCGCCGCCCTGGCTGTGATGGCGGGGGCGGAGATTCTGATGCTCCACTTCTGGGGCGCCACCCCGGGCAAGGCCCTTCTCGGCCTGAAGATCCTCCGGGAGGACGGCAGCAGGCTCAGCTTGGCGGAGGCGGCCGCCCGCACCGTTTCTGTGACGGCCTTCTTCGGCGGCAGCCTGCTGCTGGGTCAGCTTCCTGTCCCGCTGTGCGCTCTGGCGGGGCTGGCTATGCTCATCTGGGCCTGCTGGCAGGTGTACCATGAGAGGCCCCTGTTCTGGGAGGGGGAGGGCGAGCTCTATCTGGAGGGCAGCACCCGGGAGCGGGCCTTCTGGGAGAACGGCCGGAACTATTTCCGCGTTGCGGGCTGGCTGGCCGCCTTTGCCGCCTCCATCGGCCTGATGGTGGGGGGCCACTTCCTGGCCGCCCGTCCGCCCCACACGGGGGACAGCCTGACAGCGGAGGAGTTTGTGGACAACTACAACCAGTGTATGGCCTTTGCCTATGGAGAGGAAAATCTGTCCCGGCGGCTGACGGTGGAAGGTACCTTTGAGGACGTTGAACGGGACGACGGCACGGTAATCATCCAGATCATGGAAAACGACCAGCTGCCGGACCCGGTTTTCTCCTTCGGCCAGGGGGACGGCGGGCTGAATCAGGTGACCTTCACCTGGGAGTATGACAGCGGAGTCCCGCTGGGGGACCATCAGATCTATATGATCTCCATCCCCTACCAGAAGGTCTACACAGCTATGCGTTCCTTCCTCCTCCGCCGCCTGGGGGAGCGGGAGATCAACGCGCTCTACGAGGCGCTGGTGAAGGCGGAGGGAAACCTTCACAACGTCCAGGACGGCGTTGAAATCCACAGCGAGATGCGCTTCTCCGGATATTACGTCTTTGACGACAGCTCCTCCCTTTTGGCCGAAAAGGGCCAGGTGCAGAGCTTTTTTGTGGAATTTTCCATGGAGCTGACGGAGTAAAAGAGTCCCGCCTCCGACGGAGAGAGTTTTTAATTTGGGCTTGCCTTTCGGCGGCGTTTGTGGTAAAATGATTTCAGGACGTACGTCCTATTGTTTCCTTCTCAGGAAACAATAGGACGTACGTCCTATTGTTTCCTTCTCAGGAAACAATAAGTGCGTTCAATTCGTTAAAGGAGACAGAGACAATGAGAAAGAAACTTTTATCCCTTGCGCTGGCCTTAGCCCTCTGCCTGGGCTTGACAGTTCCCGTGTTCGCAATGGGAAGCTACACAATCAACGGCATTACTGCTACAGCCAGTCCTGACGGGACGATCAACATTACTGGTTCGGGAGTGCTTTCGGAGGATCACAGAAAAGCGGTACTTGAGCTGTCGTACATGGTGACAGAGGATAAACAGATTAAAACGGTTGAAATTAATATTGGAGCTGGCATTGCCTATGACGAGAATTGGTCAGCAACAGTGAAAGAAGATTTTGAAGAAATGTTTTCCAGTTTAGGCGTAAATGTTGTTATTTCCGACTCGGCAGGTCAGACGGTGGGCGGTTTCACCGATGTGAAAAAAAGCGACTATTTTGCGGACCCGGTGCTATGGGCTACGCTCAATAAGATCACCGCCGGGACCTCCGCAACGACCTTCTCCCCCAACGAAAACTGCACTGTTGCGCAGATCTTGTCCTTCCTTTATCGGGCCTACAATTCCCCCAAGGTCAGCGGGAGCAATCCCTTCTCTGATGTAAAGAGCAGTGACTACTACTACAATGCGGCGCTGTGGGCCTATGGGAAAGGCATGGTCACTGGCAGCACCTTCGGCGGAGACAGGCCCTGCACCCGAGCTATGGCGGTGACCTATATGTGGCAGGCCGCTGGAGGCGCCTGGTCCGCCTCTGGTGAGTTCAAAGTTAGTAAGAGTGTGATATACGGATACAACGGCAACGGCGGCGATGTGGTTATCCCAGATGGCATTACCAAGATAGTCGATGGGTTCTATGGCGAAAGGTTGACCAGCCTGACCATCCCAGTCAGTGTTACTGAAGTTGGCGTTACGGCGTTCGGCTATAACCAAAATCTGACCGATGTGTATTACGAAGGCAGTAAGACACAGTGGGACGCCATCAAAGTTGATGAAAATACCGGCGGCGATTGGGCTTTTGGGGATACAAAGCCCACCATCCACTACAACAGCAAAATGCCCGAGCAGAAACCTGTCAACACCGGCTTCACCGACGTTTCCAGCACGGCGGACTACGCCCAGGCTGTGAAATGGGCGGTGGACAAGGGCGTGACCGCCGGGACCTCTGACACCACCTTCTCCCCGGACAGCGTCTGCACCCGGGGGCAGATCGTGACCTTCCTCCACCGCGCCCTGGCCAAATAAACAGCCAAAGGGGCCCCTGCATGACGAAATACGCAAAAAACACGCCGCCGGGCAATTCCGGCGGCGTGTTTCTGTCTGAAAATTTACTTGCTGTAGTCGTAAAAGCCCTTGCCGGTCTTGCGGCCCAGCAGGCCGCCCCGGACCATCTTCCG
>JAAWLY010000192.1 GCA_022798155.1 Lawsonibacter sp.
GATGTATTGGGCCTTGACCAGCTGGCCAATCTCCGTCTGGCTGATATCGGGGCCCTCCGGTTTGGCGCTGCTGTTGGGCACCTGTTCCCGCTCCTCCATGTGGAAGAAGGACAGCACAGCCGTGCGCAGCTCCGGGCTGGCGGCGAAGGCCACGGTAGCCAGGCAGGTAACGGACAAGGCCGCCGCCAGGGCGACAGTAAATACCCGGCGAGCCGGGGTATACTTCTTTTTTGCATTTTTCTGATTCATAATACGCTCCTTTAATTGCGGGTCGGGGGAAATCCTGTCCATTCCCCGGCGATAGTCGTTGATGTTCAAAGCGATCCCTCCAATTCCAGTTTCAACATTTCCCGGCCCCGTTTCAGCCGCATTTTTACCGCCGACTGTCCCAGCTTGAGGATTTCGGCGATTTCCGCCACGGAGTAGCCCTCGTAGTAGTGGAGATGGATGGGCAGCCGGTACTGCTCCGGCAAGGCCATCACTGCGGCCAGGGCCTGCTGCTCCTCGGTCGGTGCGGTGGGGAGGGTGTCCTCCAGTTCAGAGACCTGCTTTCGCCAGAACCCCCGAAGCTGGTCCCGGCACAGGTTGCAGGCCACTCGAAGGAGCCACCGCTTTTTGTGGTCCTCATCGGCAAAGCCTGGGGCGCGGTACAGCAGGCGGAGAAAGGCCTCTTGGGTCACGTCCTCCGCGTCGGCCGGTTGGCCCAGATAGACCATGGCCAGCCGGTAGACCGCGCCGCTGTATGCGTCGTAAGCGGTTTCAAATTCGTCAGCGCTGACTGTTTGTTTCATCGTTTGACCTCCTTTCACAGGTAAAACGATCCGGAGCGGGAAAAGGTCACAAGGGGGGAATTTTTTCTTGATACCTGTGCTATTATTGCATTATTTGGTGAAAAAGGAAAGACTAACTGGATTATTCTGGAAAAAATAGCGGGATATAGGAATATCTGAAGCGGAAACCCAGTGAAAACCGTGAAAAAAATTCATGTTTGTGACAAATACGGATTTATTAAAAAAAAGGGATAAAAACATAAAAAAAGGCGATTATCGGGCCTTAGCTGGAAAAAACAGGGCAAAAACCGAAATTTATTCCGTAAAAGTGAGTAAAAATTGCGGTAATATTTGTGCAATTGTCCATTGACGAAACCGGGATAAATCTGCTATGCTTAGCACACATCCTAATGAATAGGGCGGAGGTACGCAATATGTATAGTCAGGAAGCCGTCGTAAACAACCAGGTCGGTCTCCATGCCAGACCCGCTACATTTTTCATCCAGAAGGCCAACGAGTTCAAAAGTTCCATCTGGGTGGAGAAGGAAGAGCGAAAAGTAAACGCGAAAAGCTTGCTGGGCGTTCTGTCTCTGGGTATTGTGAAGGGCACTCCCATTAAACTGATCGCCGATGGTCCCGACGAGAAGGAAGCGGTTGAGGCGCTGTACAAGATGATCTCTTCCGATTTCTCCGAGTAAACACCGCAGCTCATCATGAAAGGCGCCGCAATGCGGCGCCTTTTTTGATATTTCCAGAAAAGGGGGGAAGCCGCCATGACCTTTGAGGAGCTGAAGGAAAAGGCCCACAGTCTGCCGCTGAAGCCGGGGGTCTACATTATGCAGGACGCCCAGAGTACCGTCATCTACGTGGGCAAGGCCAAGGCGCTGAAAAACCGGGTGAGCCAGTATTTTCAGGACTCCGCCAGCCATACGGAGAAAACCCGGGCCATGGTGTCCCAGATCGACCACTTTGACGTCATCATCGCCGACAGCGAGTTTGAGGCCCTGGTGCTGGAGTGTTCCCTCATCAAGCGCCACCAGCCCCGGTACAACATCCTCCTGAAGGACAGCAAGGGCTATCCCTATGTTCGGCTGTCCAACGAGGCCTATCCCCGGTTTTCCCTGGCCTCTAAGGCAGCGGAGGACGGCGCCCGGTACTTCGGCCCCTACGCAGGCCGCCACAGCACCCAAGGCATCATCGACGCGTTAAAAACCGCCCTGCGCCTGCCCTCCTGCAATAAGAAGTTCCCCCGGGACATCGGAAAGGAGCGGCCCTGTCTCAACTTCCACATGGGAAAGTGCGACGGCTACTGCCGGGGGGACGAGCTGAAGGAACAGCACGACCAGGCCATCGCCCAGGCGGTGTCCCTGCTGGAGGGCCGGTTTAAGGACGTGCAGAAAGAGCTGACCCGGGAGATGGAGCGGGCGGCGGAGGAGCTGCGGTTCGAGCGGGCGGCCCAGCTCCGGGACCGGCTCCGGGCCATTGAGCTGCTGGGCAAGCGGCAGAAGGTGATCGCTGCCTCTTTGGCCGACACCGACGTGGCCGGCTTCTTCCGGGGGACGGCCAAGAGCTGCTTTGTGGTCCTCCATTTTGTAGAGGGACAGCTGGCCGCCAAGGACTTCGATCTGTTGGAGACCCCCATGGAGGAGGAAGAAGGGGCGGTGCTGTCCTCCCTGATGCGGGAGTACTACGTGGGCCGCACCCGTCTGCCCAAGCAGATCCTCATCCCCTGTGAGCTGCCCGACCAGGTGCCCCTGATGCGGATGCTGTCTGAGCAGGTGGGGTACCGGGTAGAGCTGGTCACCCCCCAGCGGGGGGCCAAGATGGACCTGATTAAAATGGCCAACCAGAACGCCCGGGAGGAGGTGGAGCGGGCCACCACCCACGAGGAGCGCCGGAACAAGCTCCTGGAAGCGCTGGGTAAGATGCTCAGCCTGGAGCAGCCCCCCCGGCGGATGGAGTCCTACGACATCTCCAACCAGGGGGCCAGCGACATCGTGGCCTCCATGGTGGTCTATGTAGACGGCAAGCCCCTGAAACGGGACTACCGCCGCTTTAAGCTCAAGGATATGGAGGGCCCTGATGACTACGCCTCCATGGAGCAGGTGCTCACCCGGCGGTTTCGGCGGTACCTGGATGGGGACGAGAAATTTGCGGACAAGCCGGATTTGCTCCTCATCGACGGCGGCCATGAGCATGTGAAGGTGGCCCGGCGAGTGCTGGAGATGCTGAACCTGGATATCCCCGCCTACGGCATGGTGAAGGACGACCGCCACCGAACCCGGGCCCTGGTCCACCCGGACGGCCGAGAGATCGGCATCCAGGCCATCCCGGCGGTGTTCGCCCTCATCGGGCAGATCCAGGAGGAGACCCACCGCTTCGCCATTGAGTACCACCGCCAGCTCCAGGCGGGACACGTAAAAACCTCGGTTCTGGACAAAATACCCGGCGTGGGGGAGAAACGCCGCCAGCAGATGTTGAAGCGTTTCAAGACCATTAAGGCCATCAAGGCCGCTTCCCTGGAGCAGCTCCAGGAGGTCGTGCCCCAAAATACCGCCCAAGCGGTGTATGATTATTTTCATGGGGAAGAGTGAGCGAAAAATGACAGAAAAGAGAGAGCAGATCATTCGGCTTTGGTTTGATATGTGGCTGAAAGCAGC
>JAAWLY010000193.1 GCA_022798155.1 Lawsonibacter sp.
TACAGCCCCAGGTCCTTGCGGATGGACAGCAGGGCGGTCTCGGGGCGCTTGTCCGGGTCGGTAGAGTGGCCCCACTTGGGTCCGCCCACCGCCCCCAGCAGGACGGCGTCACACTCCTTGCACTTCTCGGCGGTGCCCTCGGGGTAGCTCTTTCCCACCGCGTCGATGGCACAGCCGCCCATCAAAATATCGGTATATTCAAAGGTGTGGCCAAACTTTGCGCCGATGGCGTCCATCACCTTGACGGCCTCCCCCACCACCTCGGGGCCGATGCCGTCACCCCTGATGAGGGCAATTTTATAATTCATAGGTTCATTCTCCTGTTCTTTGAAAAATATTCACCTCGCTGGAGGTCGCAGCAGCCATATAATTGCCGCATTTGCTGAACCCAAAGGCCAGCGGCGCATAGTCGTCAAAAATTACGGTACAGGCTTCAGGGCACTGGTACCAAGAGGTATACCGGGGCATGAAGATAATCTGTTCCCTGGGCCAGAAGGGAGCCGCCCTGTCCAGGATATCTCCCACCGGGGAATATTGCCGCAGGCCGCCGCCCCCCTCACCAGCAATAGGCACCAGTTCGTCTCTCAGGGGCTCAGCGCAGGCAAACAGATCCAGCTCGTCGAAATTCTCCTCACAGTACACCTTTTCCCGCGTCCGGCAGTCTATCACGCTCTGCCTTTGGGATGAAATCACCACCAGCTTCTCTGTCTGTACGTTGGAAAATCCAATGTACATCAGTCCGCCTACCGCAAAGGTCTCCTTCTTCCAGCCCTTTGGAACACCATGGGGGATTCTGTCCAACAGTGCCAGCAGATGTTTTCTGTTTTCCATAGCTCACTTCGGCCAGACCTGCCGGCACTTTCCGAATTCAGCGCCTGCCTCGTCGGAAATCAGCACTCGGGCGGACTGGGACAGATCGTTGCCCTCGAACCTTTCCGTTTTCAGCAGTTCCACAACCTTGGGCCACCAGCCCTCCGCGTCCTCGGTCTCCAGCCAGACCGCCAGAAGATGGCCCTCCTCGTCTACATAGTCGTAACCGTCGTCGGATACCGCGCCTTGGGACCACTCCTCAATGCGGTCGGGCAGGAGGTAACGGATATCCAGGTCGGGATTTTCCATCTTTCTGGAATCCATGCTGATGACGATGGCCGGCATTACTTCGCCACCCCCCGCTCCTTCAGGGAGTTGAGCAGCCCGCCGCTTTTGATGATGCCGTTGATAAACTCCGGGAAGGGGGCGGCCTGGTAGGTCTTGTCGGTGGTAGTGTCGGTGATGACGCCGGTGGCAAAGTCCACCTCCACCTGGTCCCCGGCCTGAATCTCCTCCGCCGCCTGGGGGCACTCCACGATGGGCATGCCGATGTTAATGGCATTGCGGTAGAAGATACGGGCAAAGGAGGGGGCAATGACGCACTTCACCCCGCAGGACTTGATGGCCAGAGGGGCGTGCTCCCGGCTGGAGCCGCAGCCAAAGTTGGGCCCGGCCACAATGATGTCCCCCGCCTCCACTGTGGAGGCGAATTTTTCGTCGATGTCCTCCATGCAGTGGCTGGCCAGCGCCGCCGGGGAGGGGTCGTTCAGGTGCCGCGCCGGGATAATCACGTCGGTGTCCACGTTGGCGCCGTATTTGTAAACTTTCATCTTACTCGCTCCTTTCTGTTACGCTCTCGGGTCGGCCACGCATCCGGCAATGGCGGAGGCGGCGGCCACGGCGGGGGAGGCCAAAATGACCTCCGAGGAGGTATGGCCCATTCGGCCCACGAAGTTGCGGTTGGTGGTGGAGACGGTGCGCTCCCCCTCGGCCATCACGCCCATGTGCCCGCCCAGGCAGGGGCCGCAGGTGGGGGTGGATACCGCCGCGCCGGCCTGGATGAAGGTCTCGATAAGCCCCTCCTTCATGGCCTGGAGGACAATCTCCTGGGTGGCGGGGATGATGATGCACCGCACGCTGGAGGCCACCTTCTTGCCCTTCAGAATAGCGGCGGCGATGCGCAGATCGCTGATGCGGCCGTTGGTGCAGGAGCCGATGACCACCTGGTTGATGGGGGTGCCGGCCACCTCGGACACCGTCTTGGTGTTCTCGGGCAGGTGGGGCAGCGCCACGGTGGGCTCCAGCTTGTCCAGGTCGATGACCACCTCCCGGTCGTAGACGGCGTCCGGGTCGGCGGAGAAGGCCTCGCAGGGGCGCTCCACCCGGCCATTGATGTATTCCATGGTCTTTTCGTCTACGGGAAAGATGCCGTTCTTGCCGCCCGCCTCGATAGCCATGTTGGAAATGGTAAACCGGTCGTCCATGGACAGGCTGGCCACCCCCTCCCCGGCAAACTCCAGAGACTGGTACAGAGCCCCGTCCACACCGATTTCGCCGATAAGGTGGAGGATCACGTCCTTGCCGGACACATGGGGCTGGAGCTTGCCTTTGAGAGTCACCTTGATGGCGGAAGGCACCTTGAACCACAGCAGGCCGGTGGCCATGCCGGCGGCCATATCGGTGGAGCCTACGCCGGTAGAGAAAGCCCCCAGAGCACCATAGGTGCAGGTGTGGGAGTCAGCGCCCACGATCACCTCGCCGGGAGCGGCCAGCCCCTTCTCTGGAACCAGGGCGTGTTCCACGCCCATCTGGCCCACGTCGAAGAAGTTGGTGATCTCATGCTTGCGGGCAAACTCCCGGGCCTGCTTGCACAGCTGGGCGGACTTGATGTCCTTGCAGGGGGTGTAGTGGTCCAGGACGATGGCAATCTTATCCCGGTCAAAGACCTGGGTGAAACCCGCTTTCTCAAACTCGGTGATGGCCACGGGAGTGGTGATGTCGTTGCCCATCACCAGGTCCAGCCTGGCCTCGATGAGCTGGCCAGCCTCCACCTTGTCCAGCCCGGCGGCCTTGGCTAAAATTTTCTGCGTCATTGTCATTCCCATAGGGTAAATTACCTCCTTGCGGTTTATTGAGAGAATTTTACCACAAGGCTTGCCAGAAGAATGTAACGTATGTTACAATATAAAAAATTTACGGAGGAAAAGAGTATGATCGCCGTTCCTGACACCGGAGGGCAATTTTCTGCCTGGAACTATCAAGAGCAGTTTACCTACCGGGGCCGCGCCCTGGAACTGCACTACCAGACCGAGCCGCCTCACGGGGACTTTATCTATTCTCTCTCCCTGTCCCTGGATGGGACCAAGTACCGCCTGCCCCTGTGGGTTTACGGTCGGAGTTTGTTTTTCTTCGGTGCCTCCTGCCTGCTGGCGGAGAGCGTTCCTGTCGGGCGCATCAGCGAGTTGAACAGCGTTGTGATCGAGTTGTCCCGCCCCCGATATGCCCTTCTGGACAGCTGGTATCATCAGCCGCGAATGACGGACCAGGGGCTTCTGCTGACCCGCTTC
>JAAWLY010000194.1 GCA_022798155.1 Lawsonibacter sp.
CAGCTTCCAGTGGGAGCTGCGCCGCTTATCGCGCCGGGCCTTGGATACTTTTCCCTTGGGGACCGCCATGGGTGACACCTCCTTCGGCTGTGCCGGTCAAGGCACTTCGAGTACTCACTCAGCTTCCTTATCCAACAGCTGCGCAAGGGCCGCCAGTCTTGGATCGACATCAGGTCTGCACCCGCAAGGGCCGAGGTTCAGGTCGGCTCCGCACTTGGCGCACAGCCCTTTGCAGTCGTCTGAGCAAAGGTTTTTGGTATCCATCGCGAGAATGAAGGCTGTGGCGACAGCTTCGTCCAGATCAAGCTCGGTGCCGTCCAGCAGGAGAATGTCGTCGTTTTCCTCGTCCTCCAGCTCCTGGGCCACCAGATTGTCCAGAACTACCGTCTTTTCCCGGGAAAAGGATTTTCCGCAGCGGTCGCAGGCCAGCTCCAGCAGGGAGTGGGCTGCCCCCTCCAGCACCAGGGCGCCGGCGTGGTTGGTCACGCTGCCCTCCACCTGGACGGGATGGACGATGGGGCGGGCTCCGTAGAAGTCCTGCTCCGACAGGTCCAGCTGAAACTGAAACGTCTTTTTCGCGTCGGGGACATGGATGATATCACGCAGATCCAGACGCATGGCGTTCCTCCCCGGGGATGTGATTCCCCATACTCGCAGAATGGTACGCAGGATATTATAAAGACTTTCCGCCAAAAAGTCAAATGGTTTTCACAAATTTCTCCACGAAATTTATTGACAGCGGGGGCGGAATATGGTGAAATATTTTGGGGAAACGGTAAGCCCCCTCTGACAAGGGGGCCTTTGGGAGGTGCCCATGAAAGAATTCACCATCGGAAAAAACGACGCCGGACAGCGGCTGGACCGCTGGCTGGCCAAAACCCTGCCCCTGCTCCCCGCGCCCCTGGCCCAGAAGTACATCCGCCTGAAACGGGTGAAGGTGAACGGCAAGGGGAGTAAACGGGACGTGCGGCTCGATGTGGGGGATGTGCTCCAGCTGTACATCAACGACGAGTTTTTCGACAGACCCACCCCGGAAAACGCCTTTTTGTCCCTCTATCAGCCTAAGCTGAACATCCTCTACGAGGACGAGCATATTATGCTCCTGGACAAGCGCCCCGGGCTGGTGGTCCACCCCGATGAGAATGAGCGGATAAACACCCTGCTTACCCACATCCAGGCCTATCTGTACCAGAAAAAAGAGTGGTCCCCATATTGGGAGAACTCCTTTGCCCCCGCCCTGTGCAACCGCATCGACCGGAACACCGGGGGCATCGTCATTGCCGCCAAGACTGCAGAGGGCCTGCGGGTGATGAATCAGAAGATCAAGGACCGGGAGCTGGCCAAGCTGTACCTGTGCGTGGTGCAGGGGAGGATGTCCCCGCCTGAGGGCAGGCTGGAGGGGTATTTGTTTAAGGACGAGGTAAAAAAGCAGGTGTACGTCCGGAACAAGCCGGAGCCTGGGGCAAAGACGGCCGTTACGTCTTATAAGACTCTGGCGGTAAAAAACGGCCTGTCCCTGATAGAATGTGACCTGATTACCGGCCGGACCCACCAGATCCGCGCCCAGTTTGCCGCCGCGGGACACCCCTTGATCGGAGACGGCAAGTACGGCAGCGAGCGGGAGAACCGGAAGTATGGCCGCCACGGCCAGGCCCTGTACTCCTATAAGCTGATGCTTCGGTTTACCACCCCCGCCGGACCACTGGAGCACCTGAACGGCCGGGTGTTCCAGGTGGAGAATGTGGAATTTGTGAAGGAATTTTTCCCTGATCTTGCCATATGGCCTGAAATATGATAGGATTAGGACATCAAGATATCAAAGGAGAATGGTTATGAAACAGGACATGATTGTTGTACTGGATCTGGGCAGCGAGGAAAATCCCAAGATTGCCCGTGAAATTCGTGCTCTGGGGGTGTACTCAGAGATACACCCCCACGACATCACCCTGGCGGAGTTGAAGGCTCTGCCAAATGTGAAGGGCATCGTCCTTAACGGCGGCCCCAACCGGGTGGTGGACGGAGTTGCCATCGACGTATCCCAGGAGATCTACGACTGTGACATCCCTACCCTGCTGGTGGACCACCGGGGGGACGCCCCCTGGCCCGCCGACGATAAGGAGCGGGAGACCGCCCTGAAAAACTTCATCTTCATCATCTGCGGCGCCGAGGCCAACTGGAACATGGACAACTTTATTGCCGATCAGGTGGAGCTGATCCGCCGGCAGGTGGGGGACAAGAAGGTGCTGCTGGCCCTCAGCGGAGGGGTGGACTCCTCGGTGGTGGCGGCGCTGCTCATCAAGGCCATCGGCAAGCAGCTCACCTGCGTCCACGTCAACCACGGCCTGCTGCGCAAGGGCGAGCCTGAGCAGGTGGTGAAGGTCTTCCGGGACGAGATGGATGCCAACCTGGTCTATGTGGACGCGGTGGACCGCTTCCTGGACAAGCTGGCTGGCGTGGCCGACCCGGAGCGCAAGCGGAAGATCATCGGCGGGGAGTTTATCCGGGTGTTCGAGGAGGAGGCCCGCAAGCTGGACGGGATCGAATTCCTGGGCCAGGGCACCATCTACCCCGATATCATCGAGAGCGGCACCAAAACCGTCAAGGCGGTGAAGAGCCACCACAACGTGGGCGGCCTGCCGGAGAATTTGAACTTCCAGCTGGTGGAGCCGCTGAAGATGCTCTTTAAGGACGAGGTCCGGGCCTGCGGCAAGGCTCTGGGCCTGCCCGACAATATGGTCTACCGCCAGCCCTTCCCCGGTCCCGGCCTGGGGGTACGGTGCCTTGGGGCCATCACCCGGGACAGACTGGAGGCCGTCCGGGAGAGCGACGCCATCCTTCGGGAGGAGTTTGCCAAGAACGGCCTGGAGGGGAAGGTGTGGCAGTACTTCACCGCCATCCCTGACCTGAAGTCGGTGGGCGTTCGGGATAACCGCCGGGTGGATGAGTGGTGCGTCATCATCCGCGCCGTCAACACCGTGGACGCCATGACTGCCACCGTGGAGAATGTGCCCTTTGACCTGCTCCAGCACATCACCCGGAGAATCACCAGCGAGGTGAAGGGAGTCAATCGGGTGCTTTTCGACTTGACCACCAAGCCCACCGGGACCATAGAGTGGGAATGAGTTTCAGAAGTCTCAAACCCGTTGCGGCGAAACGCTTCCCCGGTTTTATACCCCTCTTTTGATAACGATTTGATAACGCTCCCCATAGGCCGTATCATTCTGTATTCCCGATGGATTGCAGGTGAAAAGTGTTCCTTTGCGGCTTGTGG
>JAAWLY010000005.1 GCA_022798155.1 Lawsonibacter sp.
GAAATCAAGGGTTCCACGATTATGGGGGTATAGCTCAGCTGGGAGAGCGCTTGAATGGCATTCAAGAGGTCAGCGGTTCGATCCCGCTTATCTCCACCAAAATCACAAGCGGCGAACTTTGAAGTTTTGATTGCCAAAAGCGTGTTCGCGCTTGTTTATCGCACAGCGGTTTATGGCCGCTGAAAAGGAGTCTGGAACGGTACGCCGTTCCAGACTCCTTTTTATTTTTTCCAGCCGTCCGCTACGCGGACGCCGCCCGGTTATCCCCCTAAGAGGGGCCCCTAAATTGATACATTTTTGCAAGTGCACCCAAAGCCATTGTGCTGATCATCTCGTCCTCGGTCGTGTGAGCAGAATACTCCAACCCATAACGGCGGAATTCCGCCGGAACTTGTGCAGCGCTATAACATCAAAATTGTGCCGTTGTACATGTCCTTACCACTTTTGGAGTCTTACTCAATGTTCGGGATAGACTCACTTTGCCGGTAAAAGCCCCTATAGAGGCAGCAAGCCACCCGTTATACGGGTGGCCTTGACTGACACGAGGTCTGTTACATGGAGTCTGTTCCGTTTTGCTGCCGATCCCGCAGTTCTGGCTCCAGCTTCTGTTCCCAGCGGTCGGCCAGCTTATCCAGCAGCGTCTCCAGCGTGTCCCGCTCCTGCTGGGTCAGGCCGGAAAAAAAATCCGTCCGGCGCTGCCGGATCTCCGCGTCATCCCTCTGGGCCATCCAGGCCAGCCCCGCCTCGGTGATCGACAGGGTGATCTTTCGCTTATCCGCCTGATCCCGACCGCGGACGATCAAGTCCCGGTTTTCCAGCTTGGCCGCGATTTCGCTCATAGAGCCGGACTGGATACCCAGGATGCTTTGCAGCTCCTTCTGGTTAATGGGGCTGTGTTCCCGGAGGATCCGGAGGATCTTCCGCTGGCCATGGTGCCGCCCCGCATATTGGGCCAGTCCTCGGGCGCAGTACTCCAACTTTTCGGCCAAGTCCTCCCGGCCGCCGTTCCAGCCGTGTCCGTGGTGACCATGGCCGTGACCGCGTCCGTTTTTATGGCTATTGGGGGAAAAATCATCCTGATGTCTCATATGATGGCCTCCTGTCAGCGTGGATCAAGCGTACCATGCGGATTGCTGGTTTGTCAAGAGCTGATGTCCGCATCCCGGTTCTTTTCTTTCCGGACAGGGAAGGAGCGGAAACAGAGGAACATCAGCAGAGACAAAAGCCCGGACAGGCCGTAGCACATGGGGGCAATAACGTCCGCCGGCCCGAAGCCGCCACCACGGACCATTTTCCAGATCGCTGCAAGGACGGCGCAGAACAGCAGGATGGCATGGGCAAGGGGCGCAAGCAGCAGTTTGGTCTGGATGTCGTGGAAATCCATATTGGTCATCCGCTCCTTGGAGAGACAAAACTGAGCGGTGCCAAAGACCTCAAAGACCAGCGCGGCGATGGAGAGCATCCCAAAGAGGCTCACATACCGGTCATGATTCATGGGGGTATTCAAAAGCCCGCCCGCAAAAAAGACCAGGACGCTGAACACGCAGGCGGTGCCGATCAGCCGCTTGGCCGTCCGCACCCGCTCCGGAGACAGGTTCCAGACGTACCACAGACCGATGTACACGTAGCGCATCTTAAAGCCCCGTTTGTTGCCGCAGGGCTCCGGGACGGCCCGGTAGTTCTCCTCAAATGTGCTGCGCAGTGTTTTCATAGCCAAAATCTCCACTTTTTCAAATTCCCCGCCCGAGGGCGGGGAATTGTTGTTATTCTTTGTTGATCTCCTCCACCCGGTTGCAGGCCACAAAGTGCCCCGGAAAGACCTCCCGCAGGCAGGCGCCCTGCTGGCAGCTCTCGTTGGCGTAGATACACCGGGAGGCAAAGCGGCAGGCAGGACCGGGATCGATGGGGGACTTGATCTCGCCCTTGAGAGGGATGCGCTTTCTCTGGTTATGGATGTCCGTGGTGGGGATGGCGGAGAGCAGCGCCTTGGTGTAGGGGTGCAGGGGCCGAGCAAACAGCTCCTCCTTCTCGCATTTCTCCACCATCTGGCCCAGGTACATGACGCAGATCTGATTGGAGATGTGCTTGACCACTGACATATCGTGGGTGATGAACAGGTAGGTCAATCCGCGGGTTTCCTGCAAATCCATCAGCAGGTTCAGGATCTGGGCCTGGATGGACACGTCCAGGGCGGACACCGGCTCGTCGCAGACAATAAACTTGGGGTCCAGAGCCAGGGCCCGTGCAATACCCACACGCTGGCGGCGGCCGCCGTCCAACTCGTGGGGGTAGCTCATCCGCAGGCGCTTCTCAATGCCCACGGTATTCATCAGGTCGATGACCCGCTCCTTCAGCTCCCCTTTGCTGTACTTCTTCAGCAGGCGCATGGGCTCCTCGATGATGTCCTGCACGGTCTGCCGGGGGTCCAGGGAGGAGAAGGGGTCCTGAAAGATCATCTGCACATCCTTGCGGTACTCCACCAGCTGCTTTTTGCTCAGCTTGGTCACATCCTGTCCCTTGTACAGGATCTGTCCGCCTGTGCTCTCGTTCAGATGGATCAGCGTGCGGCCCAGGGTGGACTTGCCGCAGCCCGATTCGCCAACCAGTCCTACGGTCTCCCCCTCTTCAATGGTGAAGGAGACGTCGTCCACCGCGTGGACCATGCCGGCCGCGCTTTTGAAATACTTCTTCAGGTTTTTTACCTCGATCAACGTGGCCACTGCTTATTCCTCCCTTCTCCAGCATCTGGAAAAATGTCCCGGGCTGAGCTCGACCATCTCCCGGTCGTAGGCCAGGCACCTTTCGCACTTGTGGGGACAGCGCTCGTAGAAGTCGCACACATCCCGCACCTGGGAGGGGTCGGGGGGCAGCCCCTCTATGGGAGACAGCCGCCGGACATTCCTGTCCAAGTCAGGCAGGGCGGCGAACAGGCCCTTGGTGTAGGGGTGGGTGGGGTGGTCGAAGATGTCCTCCTTCGTGCCGCTTTCGATGATGCGGCCGGCGTAGATGACGCAGACATAGTCGCACACGTCCGCCACAATGCCCAGGTCGTGGGTGATCAGGATCATGGCGGTGCCCAGCTCGTTGCGCAGGTCCTTGATCAGGTCCAGCACCTGGGCCTGGATGGTCACATCCAAAGCGGTGGTGGGCTCGTCAGCAATGAGCAGCTGAGGGGAGCAGGCCAGGGCCAGGGCGATCACGACCCGCTGCTTCATACCGCCGGAAAACTGATGGGGATACTCATCCGCCCGGTCCGCGCCGATGCCCACCATCTCCAGCATCTTGATGGCCTGCTGGTTGGCCTCCGCCTTGGAGCAGTTGTGGTGGATCTTATAGCCCTCGGCGATCTGAGAGATCACCGTCTTCACCGGGTTCAGAGCGGTCATGGGGTCCTGAAAGATCATGGAGATCTTCTTGCCCCGCAGATCCCGCAATTCATTGTCTCCCATCTCCAGGACATTTTTGCCCTCAAACAGGATCTCGCCGTCCACCCGCTCCACCGAGTGCTCAGGCAGGATGCGCAGAGAGGCCTTGGCGATGGTGGTCTTGCCCGCTCCGGTCTCTCCCACCAGGCCCAGGGTCTCGCCTACGCCCAGCTCAAAGGACACGCCGTTTACCGCGTGGATGATGGAACTGCCGGAGTGATACTCCACCACCAGGTCGCGGATGGAAAACAGTTTTTCCGCGTTTTTGTTTTCACTCATATGACTTCCTCCATCAGTCCTTGAACTTGGGGTCCAGGGCGTCGCGGAAAGCGTCGCCGATCAGGTTGAAGCTGAGAACGGTAATCACGATGAAAATGCCGGGGGCGATGACCATGTGGGGATAATACCGGATGAAGTCCCGGGCGGCGGACAGCATAGCGCCCCATTCCGGCTTGGGTTCCTGAACACCCATGCCCAGAAAGCTCAGGGAGGAGGAGGTCAGGCCGTTGCGGCTGACCGTCATGGCGATCTCCACGATGATGGGGGAGATGGCGTTGGGGATGATGTGCTGGCCGATAATCCGCCAGGTGGGACAGTTGATGGTCCGGGCGGCCTCAATGTACTCCATGTTAACCACCCGCAGGATATTGGCCCGCATCAACCGGGCAAAGCCGGGGATGCCGGCGATGCCCAGGGCCCAGATGCACTTGTCCACGCCCTTGCCGAAGATGGCGCAGAAGGCCATGGCCAGAATCAGGGTGGGGAAGGCCTGGAAGATGTCCAGGAAGCGCATGAGGCAGGAGTCGATAAAGCCGCCGAAGTAGCCGGCGATGGCCCCCATCAGGATGCCCAGGACGGCGGAGATGACGGTGGCGATGATGCCGATGACCAAAGTGTAGCGCGCGCCGTAGAGGACGCGGGAGAGCAGGTCACGGCCGATGTGGTCGGTGCCCAGCAGGTGGGTCAGATTGGGACCCTGATAGGCGTGGGGCATGTTCATCTTGGCGTAGGGCCACGGGCAGATGTACGGCGAGAGGATGCACAAGATCACGATGGCCGCCAGCATGATCATGCCCGCCACGGCGCTCTTGTTGTGAGACACGCTGTTCCAGACGTATTTCAGGGAACCGGGCTTCAAACTCTCCGGCTTCCGCCCGTGATGGCGCTTATGCTCTCCTTTGTTGTGACGGCCATGTCCATGGGCCTTTTTGTCCGCTTTTTTCTCCAACAGTTCAGCCATTTGCGGGCACCTTCTTTCTGCTCGAGGCGGTGTACTGAGCCTTGATACGGGGGTCGGCGTAGGCGTACAGCAGGTCGGTCAGCAGCATGATGACGGAGAAGGTAAAGGCGATAAAAATGATGCTGCCGGTGGCTGCGGTGTAGTCCAGGCCGTTGATGGCGTTGACCAGATACTGGCCGATGCCGGGGATGGAGAAGATGACTTCCACGATGGTGGCGCCGCCCAGCATACTGCCAAAGCGCATCCCCACCACCGTCAAAACGGGGATCAGGGCGTTGGGCAGGGCGTGGCCGTAGACCACGTCATGCTCCGGAAGCCCCTTGGACCGGGCGGTGGTGACGTAGTCGGAGCGGATGACCTCCAGCATACTGGCCCGGACCTGACGGGTGAAGCCGGCCAGGCCGCCCAGGGAGTTGGCCAGGGTGGGCAGGATAAAGAACTTCAGCGAATCATTGCCGGAGGAGGGCAGCCATCCCAGCTTTACCGAGAACAGCAGCACCAGCAGCAGGGCCGTCCAGAAGCTTGGCATGCAGTCGAACAGCAGCGTCACAAACAGCGACACCTTGTCCCCCAGACTGTTGGCGTGGACCGCCGTGTAGATGCCCAGGGGGAGGCCCACCACAACGGTTAGAATAATACTGAAAATCGCGATATACAGGGTGTTGGGAAAGCGCTTGAGCAGCGCGGTCTTGATGCTGGTACCATCCAGCAGGCTGGTGCCGAAATCGAAATGCAGAAAGACGTTGCTGATATACTCCCCCAGCCGGACGACAAAGGGCCGGTTCAGGCCCATGGCATCCCGCATGAGTTCTTTTTCTTCCTCGGTATGGAAGCCAGTGCTCAAGACGATATCCACTGGGTCACCGGGGACAAATTCCATCAGTGTGTACATGATGACGCCCACCGCGATGAGCAGCGGAATCATGATCAGCAGCCGTTTGATAACATAGCGTGTCATACCATTCTCCTCTCCTTTCGGTATAGGGCTGCACGGGACCGGATATTTTGCAAAAGCAGTACTGTATCCCGGTTTCATACAGTACTGCTTCCGCATGGGTTATGTACCGGAGTCAGGTCTGTCCGGAACCACTGGAGTTACGCGGCGGGGGTGTAATCGCCGGTAAAGGTCATGGCGTTGAGCACAGGGTTCTCCTTCTGCATGCACACGTCGGTCAGGCCCTTGGTGGTGACGATGGAGCGGATCTCGGTGTACAGGCCGTACATGTAGCAGTTCTCAATGACATAGTCGTGGAACGCGTTCATGTTCTCCTCACTGCGGTCAGCCATGGCGGCCTTCAGCAGACGCTGCAGCTCGGGGTCCTGGGTGAAGCCCTGGGTGCCCAACTCGTAGTTGTCCTCGTTGAACAGGTTGCTCCAGAAGTGGGTGGTAAAGTCGGTGACCACGTCGGAGTACTCAGCGATGTCCCACGCGGTGGGGTCATTCTGAACGCCCATGCGGGCAGCGCGGTCCAGAGCCATGATCTCCAGCTCAATGCCGGCCTCCTGCAGCATGGCCTGAAGGGCGACATAGGGGCCCTGGGGGGCCTGGGCGGAGGTCAGGATGCTCAGCTTCAGCTCACCGGGCTTGTAGCCGGCGGCGGCCAGACACTCGGCGGCCTTGTCCAGATCCTGCTCGAAGTAGGGCTGATTGTCCCAATCCTGCACATAGTCGGGGCCCTTGTTGGGGGCCACGTCGTGGCTGACCACGCAGGCGTCGCTGCCGCCGCCCATCATGACGGTCAGCGCGTCGGTGGCGTAAGAGACGGCCCGGCGGACGTTGACGTCGTGCATGGGGGAGTTCTCGCTGGTGTTGTAGATCAGATACTGGGA
Source organism: Lawsonibacter sp. (assembly GCA_022798155.1). Taxonomy (GTDB): domain Bacteria; phylum Bacillota; class Clostridia; order Oscillospirales; family Oscillospiraceae; genus Lawsonibacter. Next base: position 6,496 of record JAAWLY010000005.1, read on the forward strand.
CATGGCGTTCATGTAGCGGGTGATGTTGTAGTCGCTGTTGCTGTCAAAGCGGCTCAAATCGGAGGCGGCGATCTCGGCCATATCCACCTCGCCGTTCTCCAGGGCGACGGAGCGCATGGAGGCCTCGGTGATGCACTTCAGCTTGATGTTCTTGACGTTCTGCAGCTCGACCGTGGTCAGTTCGCCGGTCTTCCAGTAGTTGTCCTTGGCGGTCATGGTCAGGGAAGCGCCGATCTCCATGTTTGATACGGTGTAGGGGCCGGTGGTGGCGGGGTTGCCCTCGATCTCGTCCTGAGAGGCGCCCTCATACCAGGACTGGCTGGCGATGGAGCAGCCGCAGAGGATCTCCTCAATGGCGCCCTCAGTGTCGCTCTTCAGCTTAATAGTCAGGGTGTAGTCGCCGGTGGCCTCAGCGCTGTCGTAGTAGGTGCTAATCTCGGTGACGTAGCCCAGCTCGGCCAGCTTGTCGTAGCTGAACACCACGTCGGAAGCCTTGATGGCGTTGCCCTTGCTGTCCACGATGTTGTCATAGATCTCCACATCGTAGGTGGTGGCGTCCACCTTGTTTACGCTCTTGGCGGCAACCAGCTCCAGCTCGCCGGCCTCAAAGGCGGCGCCGATGAAGGGGCGGTAGGCCAGGTGGGTCCACATAATGGTCTCGGTCCAGTCGCGGACGGCGCTGTCGCTGCCCCAGGGGCCGATGGTGAAGGAGTCGTCGTCCACGGCGACGGTGACGGATTCCGCCGCGGTCTCCATTGCGGTAGCCACGCCGCCAGTGTTCAGCTCAATCTCGGACTTGGCGCCGCCGCCCGCGCTGCTGTTGGCGCCGCCCCCTGCGTTGTTGTTGCCGCATGCGGCCAGACTGAGGGACATGGCTGCGGCAAGAAGCAGAGCAAGTGCTTTTTTCATATTCAGTTCCTCCTTTTTTGGACCTTTTGTCGAATGCTGCAAGGTCCAATCCTGTACTTATTCTACAGAAATCCCCCCGTCTAATCAATTCCGTTCGTGCAAGATTATTTTCCAAAACGGAAAAAGTGACCGTTTTCCATAAAATTGAATGCCGTTTTATGTGCATAATAGATAAAATCCGGTGCTGTGGCCTGCGGTCACAGCACCGGCAAAATTCAGTCCTCATCCAAGGGGAGGTCCTTGTACGCCTCATACAGGTCGGGCAGCACCTGGAGCAGGTGAGCCCGCTCGATGGTATTGTGGGTGATGACATTTTTCAGATAGGTCTCGTCCACCGGGGTGTCCGGGTCCCGGACGATCTTGCCATCCTTGGGATACCAGCCCATCCACTCGCAGTTGAGGCTCTCCCGGCCGCCCAGAGGGCAAGGACGGCTAAAGCGCAGCACCAGATGGTGGCCGGGCAGCTGCTTGCCGCCGGCGTCAAAGAACTCCTCGTATACCGCCTCGGCCCGGCAGTCGGCCGCCTCCAGCTCCTTCTGCTTCTCCTCGGTCAGGCCGTAATCCCGCAGGTTGATCTGGTGGGAGATGGCGGGGATGCCCTTGCTGGGGTCGCCCCCCGCGCCCAGGTCCAGCGTCTCCAGGGACCAGACGCCGTCCTTATCGTTCTCGCCGTTGATGAACTTGTGGTCCCAGTGGTCCACCGGGTTCCAGATCTTGTAGCGCAGGTTGCCCAGGTTTTTGCCCTTCATGCTCTTGGAGTACTGGTTGTACCACTTGCCATACCAGCGCCGCCAGGCGGACTTCCACGTTGGGGGCATGACGGAGTACTTGATGTAAAAGCCGGAGCCGTCGGGCATCATGGTATAGCCGTAGACCACCTTGGGGTAGCCGTGGACCTGGAGCAGATCCAGCCAGCGATCCACCGGGATGGCGTCCTCCACCTTCATGGGGCCGGCGTTGAGAATCTGCTGCTGGAGGGGATTAGGGGGATAGAGGGGATAGTCGGTATAGAACCGGGAGGAGGGCAGGGCCTTCTCCTCGGGGGACAGCTCGGGGACCTTGATGTGGGGCATACAGTTTTCGGTGATTAATTCCATGGTGTTCCCTCCTTTTAGCCGACCACAAAGCCGCCGTTAACATCAATGCGGGCTCCGTTGACAAATCCGGCCTCTTCACTGGCCAGGAACTCCACCGCTGCCGCCACATCCTGGGGTTCGCCCAGACGGCCCAGCGGGGTAGCGGCCAGCAGCTTCGCCCGGGCCTCGTCGGTGAGGGCGTCCTCATCGGTATCGTTCTCGATATGGCCGATGAGCACCACGTTGCAGGTGATGCCCTTGGGCCCCAGTTCCTTAGCCATCTCATAGGTCATGGCCTCCAGGCCGCCCCGGGCCGCAGCGAAAGCGGGGTCGCACCGCCAGCCGCCGTGGCGGCCGTCACAGCTGGTCATGTTGATGACACGGGAGGCCTTGCTCTTCTCCAGGTAGGGCAGAGCCAGCTTCACGTTGACAAAGGCGGACTCAACTACCTCCATAGAGTGGGCCCAGATGGTCTTGTCGGTCTCCTCCATGGTGTAGGGGACATGGCCGCCCTTGGCGTTGACCACCACGTCGATGCTGCCAAATTTCTCATAGATCCAGCGATGGACGTCGGCCATTTTGGAGTCGGGCTTGTAGAGTTCGGGGGCCGCCTCCATGTTCCACTCCAGCTTGGCCTGGGGGTTCTGGGCGTAGCCGATCACATGGCCCTCAAACTCCGGGCGGCGCTCCAGCAGATCTTTGATCGCCTTCTGAGCCTTGGCGTGAAAGCCGCTCATCAGGGCCACGTTCATGCCGCCCTCCAGGGCCATCTCCACGATCTTCATCCCGTTGTGGCCCGCGCCGCCGGTGATGATCATGGTCCTTCCTTTTAATGTCAGCATAGGATCTCACTCCTTTATATATGTTTATATATGATTTGTGGCCCCGCCCCCGAAACGGGGGCGGGAACCGCGCAAAATAGTTACTCCTCGCCGTGGCGCTGCTTCAAAATGGCCACGTTGGAGTCTACCCGCTTTTTGTTCAGGGGGTAGAGGATGCCTACGATCAGAGCCATCAGCGAAAAACCGATCACGGGGACAATACAGGAAATGTTATAGATGCCGTTGGTGATCGTGGGGTCGTACCTCATCGCCTCGGTATAGCCGATCACATCCAGCATGACGCCGGTGATGCCGGAGGACAGGGCACTGCCGAACTTCCGGCCGAAGCTGTAGACACTGTAGATGGTGCCGTCCATGCGGTTGCCGGTGCGGACCTCCTCATCGTCCACAATGTCGGTGACCAGGGCGAAGGTGACAGGGTTGAACAGAGCCAGGCCCACGGTCACGCCGCCGTAGATGACCAGCCACACATAGACGCTGGTGGTGTGCAGCACAAAGGCCAAGGCAAAGACGGCGGCGGAGATCAGGCAGCCGGTGACGGTGATCTCTTTCTTGCCCACCTTGGCCACAATCTTGACAATACAGGCCGCGATGGCCAGAGTGATGATGGTCTCCACCGGGCTGGTGACCGACTGCATCGCTCCCTGACGGAAGTAGTTGTCGAACATGTAGCCGCTCATCCGGTGGAAGGCGCTGTTGGAGCACTCCTGCACAATAATCAGCAGAACGATGGCGATGAGCCCCCGGTTGTGGAGCAGATCGTTGACAAACGCGCCAATGTTCAGCTTCTCGTTCTTGGAGGGGATCTTGACCCGCTCGGTGGTCATAAAGTAGCAGGCCATCCACAGCACGAAGGACAGGATGGAAAACACCAGACCGCAGAGCATCATCCGAGTGCCGTCGAAGCTTTGCAGGACCTTGCCGGCCTCATCCTTGATTACGGAGCCATCGGGGTTGGTGGCGTCCACATAGACCATCAGAGGGACGATAAAGTTGATGACGGTGACAGCCAGGGTGCCGCCCACATGGCGCCAGTTAGACAGCTTGGTGCGGTCCAGTGCGTCGTTGGACATGGCGGAGGCCATGGATCCGTAGGGGATGATAATCATGGTGTAGAATACGCTGGAGTAGAGAAGGTAGGTGACGAACAGCCACACGATCTTCACGGTCATAGCGGCCTCTTTGATCCAGCTGGCGTACATCAAAAAGCTGATGAGGGAGACAGGGCCGGCGATCCGGCGGATCCAGGGGCGGAACTTGCCTTGTTCGGTGGTGGGGGCCCGGTCACAGATCTGGCCCATGCCCAGGTCGGTGACAGCGTCCAGGATCTGCGCAACGGTCATTGCGATGCCGACAATGGCCGCGGAAACGCCCAACACGTCGGTGTAGAACTTCATCATAAAGCCGGTGCAGAGGGTGTAAGTAAAATCTCCGGCGAAGTTGCCGGCCAGATAGCCGAACTGATCCCGCAGTCCAAATGGCCGCAGGGTCCGTGCCACTTGAGGTGCTGCCATTTTCATCGTCTCTTTCCATATTAAATTTTGTCGGGGTGACACCCGAACGATCAGTCGGCGTCCATAGGCTGGTCCTTGTACTCGGCGTACAGCTCGGGCAGGAAGGTGTACAGGTGCTCCCACTCCACCAGGGTGTGGATCACCACCTTTTTCAGATAGTCCAGGTCGCACTTGGTGGCGGGGTCCCGGACCAGCTTGCCGTTCTCGGGCCGCCAGCCGATCCACTCGCGGCTTCGGGTCTCGATGCCGCCCTGGGGGCAGGGGCGGGAGTAGCTCAGGCATAGGTGTGTGCCCGGCTCGTCAAAGGTTTCGTAGGAGCCGTGGCTGGTGAGCTGGCAGCCCGCCGCCTTCAGCTCGGCCATCCACTCATCGGTCATACCAAAATCGGACAGCTGGAACTCGTGGCGGATGGTGTCGTACATCCGGTCACCGGCCCCCAGGTCTAGGCTCTCGGTGGTGTGGATGCCGTCGGAGCCGTTCTTCCAGTTGACGTAGTAGTGGTCGAAGTGGTCGGCGTAGTTCCATATCTTATAGCGCAGGTTGCCGTGGCCGGGGACCATGCTCTTGGACTTCAGATTGCGCCAGTTGCGGTACCAGCGCTCCATCTCGGCGGTGATGTGGGGCGGACGGACCCGGTAGGTGGCCACATAGCCGGATCCGTCGGGGAACATGCAGTAGCCCAGCTCGTACTTGTCGTAGCCGTAGGGCTTGAGCAGGGACATGAAGTTCTCCGGCTGGATGGCGTCCTCCACGGGGATGGGGTTCATGGTGTTGATGATCTGCATCTCCATGGGCGAGGGGTAGTGGAGGGGGTACTTATAAAAGTATTTGGCCAGAGGCATTTTCTCCTCCTCCGGAAAGAGCTTTTGCCGGACGTTGATGACGCTGCTGTCTTCGGTGGGGAACGTCTCCTTGTCCACTTGGATAAACATAAAATTCCTCCTTTATTGTTTTATACAATTCTCTAAAAAACCAGTTTGAAATAATTATAATTGTTAGACGACTTGACAATCAATTCGATTTTATTTATAATTTTTTCCAGGCAGGAAATAATTTGCCCAGAGGGGGAGCGGGAATGGATCTGAAACTGTTGCAGGAATTTGTATCCCTGGTGGAAACAAAGAGCTTTCAGGAGACCTCTGAGCTGATGAATATCTCTCAATCCGCCCTTACCAAGCACATCCACAAGCTGGAGGATGAGCTGGGGGTCTCCCTCTTTGACCGTTCCACCCGGTCGGTGGAGCTGAACGAGTACAGCCGGGCCTATTACCCCTATGCCAAAAAGATGACCGACCTCTACGAGGAGTCTAACACGATGATCGGCACGTTGCTTTCCCACGGAGAAAACACCCTGCGCATCGCCCTCACCCCCGCCCTGGTCCATTACGGCGGCGTGGAGATCCTTTCCGACTTTTCCCGGCAGCACCCCGGGTATCAGTTGGAAATCACGGAACAGCCTCATGTGGTGGAACTGCTGGTCAGCCAGAAATGCGACTTTGTTTTTGCCATGGAAAACGACTCCATGGACGACCGCATGACCCGGCTGTTATATAAGGTGGACAGGCTGGTGGTGGTGTTCCCGGCCTCTCACTCGCTGGCCGCCCTGCGCCAGGTGACCATCGACCAGATCAGAAAAGAGCGGTTCATTTTGCACCGCAACTCCAGCGGAGAGCTGCACCTGGAAAGTCGGAAGTTTATCCAGCTGTGCAAGGAGAGCGGCTTTAAGCCGCTGGTGGCGGCGAACATCTCTTCCATCTCCACCATTGTAAAGATGGTCAGCCAGGAACAGGGGATCGTGATCCTCCACCGGGACCACATCCCGGAGGACGCGGAGGGCATCTTCTGCGCGGAGCTGACCCCGGCGGTGCAGTCCTACATCTATGCGCTGTATTTAAACAGCAAGCAGATGCCGGCCGCCTGCCGGGCCTTCCGGGCTTATTTGATGCAGACGATTAATCAAGGGCCGGACAGAACGGCGGAATAATTTGTAAAAGAGTCGGAATGCGTTCCGGCTCTTTTATTTTCCCCGATTTTAAAAAGGTACCTTGACATCTTGCGATTCAATGCTATAATAACCACAAGGTGCCTAACGATAATCAGGTCATCACGTCGGAAGGAGTTGGGGCGGTTCGTGTGGAAATACGTCAAACGATACATTCATTTCGCTGTCATTGCCGCGCTGCTTATGGTGGGGGAAGTCCTGGCTGACCTATATCAGCCCGAGCTGATGAAGCGGATCGTGGACGACGGCGTCCTGGGGCTGGATACGGGCGGCTCAGGCGACCCGCGGCTGATCCTGCGTGTGGGGATCTTTATGATCCTGGCCGTCATTTTAGGGGGCACCGCCGGGTCGCTGAACAATGTATTTGCCCACATGTTCTGCCAAAATCTGGGCAATGATCTGCGCAAGGACTGCTTTCGGAACATCATGTCCTACTCCTTTGACCGGATGGAACGCTTCGGCACCGGCTCTCTGATCACCCGGGTCACCAACGACGTCAATCAGGTGTCCATGCTGGTGGGCCAGTTTATCCGGGGTATTGTCCGGGCTGGTATGCTGACCTTCGGCAGTCTGGTCTGCCTGTACCGGCTCAACCCGTCCTTTGGCGCCGTTGTCCTGTGTGCGGTCCCCTTTATCCTGGCCTGCATGATCGGCTGCATCTGGACCGCCAACCCCCTGTTCAGCCGCCTGCAGGCGCAGCTGGACCAGGTCAACGCCATTCTTCAGGAGGACATCTCCGGCATCCGGGTGGTCAAGGCCTGTGTGCGGGAGAGCTATGAGAAGCTCCGCTTCGGCAAGGCCAACGGTGAACTGATCCAGACCCAGCTGAAATTCCTGGTCATCTTTGCCTTTATGAGCCCCACCGTCAACGCCCTGATGTATCTGGCTGTGGCGGTAATCCTGATGACGGGCTCCGCCCAGACCGCGCAGGGGACCGCCACACCGGGGATGATTATGGCAGCTATCACCTACGCCACCCAGCTACTGGACGGTATCCTGATGGTGGTGATGATCTTCCAGACCCTCTCCCGGGGATACGCCTCCTGGAAGCGGGTGCGGGAAATTCTCAGTAGCGGACCCGCGCTGATGGACGGGGACTTTGACGGGGAAACAGAGCGGCACGGCAGTCTCGAGTTTCGAGCTGTCTCCTTCTGTTACCCAGGCGCCCGGCAGCCGGCCCTGCGTCACATCGACCTGACTGTCCGGCCCGGCGAGACCTTGGCCATCATTGGCCCCACCGGCAGCGGGAAGTCCACCCTGGTGGATCTGATGCTCCGCTTCTACGACGTGACCGAGGGTGCGGTGCTGGTAGACGGCGTGGACGTGCGGCAGTACCGGCAAAAGGCCCTGCGGGACAAGGTGGGGGCGGCGCTGCAAAAAAGTGAGCTGTTCAGCGTGTCCCTGGGGGAGAACATTGCCTGGGGTGTGGACAGCGCGTCGGACGAGGCGATTGCCGCTGCTGCCCAGACCGCTCAGGCGGCGGACTTTATCCAGGCCGCTCCCCAGGGCTATCACACCCCGGTGGCAGAGCGGGGGGCCAGTCTCTCCGGCGGACAGAAGCAGCGGGTGTCCATTGCCCGGGCGGTGCTGAAGCCGGTGGAGTTCCTGATTTTTGACGACTCCTCCAGCGCCCTCGACCTGAAGACCGAGGCGGCGCTATACGACGCTTTGGATTGCGCCTGTCCGGGATGCACCAAGATCATCATCGCCCAGCGGATCGCCACCGTGCGCCGGGCGGACCGGATCGCCGTGATGGACCAGGGGACCATCGTGGGATACGGCACCCATCAGGAGCTGCTGGACCGCTGCCCCATCTATCGGGATATCTGCCGGTCGCAGATTGGGAGCGAGGAGGAATTGCCGTGAGCGAAATCAAACCCTCTGCCCAGATGCCCCGCATCCCCAGCGCGGGCGGCGGCCCCGGGCGAATGCCCGGGACCATGCAGGTGGAATACGCCGAACATGTGGGGAGGACTCTGCTCCGGATCGCCGCCTACTTTACCCGGGAGCGGAGCACCATGGCCGCGATGCTGGGCGTGGTGGTGCTGGGCACACTCTGCGGGCTCTGGGCCCCCAGCCTGCAAAGCACGGCCATCGATATCATCTCCGGCGAGGCGGACGGCGTTCTGGGGCGCACCGTGGGGCTGATGCTGGGGGCCTACCTGCTCTACAGCGCCAGCCGGTTGGTTCAGGGGCTGCTCAGCGCCCGGCTGAGCCAGAGCATCGTCAAACGGATGCGCCAGGAGCTCTTCGACAAGATCGTATCCCTGCCGCTGCGCTATCTGGACACCCACGCCAACGGCGACCTGATCAGCCGCATGACCAATGACATTGAGAATATTTCCACCACAGTGTCTCAGTCCCTCCCCTCCCTCTGTTCCGGAGTGCTGACCGTCGTCGGGACGGTGGCGGTCATGGTGTGGTACTGCTGGCAGCTGGCCCTGCTCAGCCTGGTCACGGTGGTGCTGACGGTATTCGCCACGAAATTTTTGTCTATAAAGGTGCGCGCCTCCTCCCGCCGGCGCCAGGAGCTGCTGGGCCGGCTCAACAGCCAGGTGGAGGAGATGATCGCCGGCTGCCGCACCGTAATCGCCTATAACCGCCAGGAGAAAGCGGCGGCGGAGTTTGCCGGCGTGTCTGACAGCATGACAAAGGCCGGCATCCGGACCGACGCGGTCAGCGGCATCATGGGCCCGCTGTCCAACTGCATCGGCAACATCGGCTTTGTCATCATTGCCGCGGTGGGCGGGTACTTCTCCCTCCACGGCATGATCTCGGTGGGCGTGATCTCCGCGTTTATCGTATATGCCAAGCAGTTCAGCCGGCCTATCAATGAGCTTGCCCAGGTCTATGGCCAGCTCCAAACCGCCATTGCCGGCGCGGAACGGGTGTTTTTCGTGCTGGACGAGCAGAGCGAGCCCGCCGGAGGCGGGGCGCTGGAGGACAGCGGCCCCCCTGGAGTCTCCTTCCGGAACGTGAACTTCTCCTACACGCCGGGCCGTCCGGTGCTGCGGGACTTCTCCCTGGAGGTCCCCGCTGGGAAGAAGGTGGCCCTGGTGGGGGCCACAGGCAGCGGCAAGACCACGGTAGTCAATCTGCTGATGCGCTTCTACGAGCCGGACAGCGGCGAGATCGTGATCAATGAACAAAACATCCGGGACATGTCCCTGGCCAGCCTCCGCCGGGAAATCGCCATCGTGCTCCAGGATACGGTGCTTTTTGCCGGCACGATCCGCCATAATCTGGCCTGCGGCAGCGAGCACGCCTCCGAGGAGCAGCTGCAGGCTGCGCTGGACATGAGCCGGTGCCGGGAGTTTGTCCAGCGCCTGCCCCAGGGGCTGGATACCGTGCTGACAGGCGCGGGGAGCAACTTGAGCCAGGGCCAGCGCCAGCTTCTGGCCATTGCCCGCGCCTTTGCGGCAGACCCGCAGATCCTGATCCTGGACGAGGCCACCGCCAACGTGGACACTCAGACTGAGCGGGCCATTCAGGACGCCATGCAGAAGATCATGGAGCGGCGCACCAGCATTATCATCGCCCACCGCTTGTCCACCATCCGGGACGCGGATGTGATCGTGGTCATGGACCAAGGCCGGATCGTGGAGATGGGCAGCCATAACGAGCTGCTGGCCGCCAGAGGAAAATATTATGAGCTTTACATGACCCAATACGCGGGCTTTGCGACTTAGAGCCTGTTTAACATCTCTCAGCACGCCGGCTGGCGGGCCTTTTGCCGCCATACTGTGTTAAATTTTCTTGCAATACACAAAGTATTCCTGCAAAAATTTGCCTTGTCTGCCGGCAAAATTCCTCGTCATTCGGCATACTTCGAGATAGGAAACAGGCTCTTAAATTATATCAGAAATTATGGAAAGAAGGAACCAAGTTTATGGAATTGGAAGAAAATAGAACACACCGGGGCGAACGCCCCGAGGGAGAAAGCCGCCGCCGCCACGGCCATCACGGAGACGGGGAAGGCCGCCGCGGCCGCCATGGGGACGGCGAGCACCGTCACCACCACGGGGACGGCGAGCATGGCCGTCACGGCGGCGGTCACAGGCGGCACGGGGCGCAGAAGCACCTGTCCAACCTGCTGGAGGGCAAGCCGGACGCCATGCTCCTGTTCGTGGGCGCGGCCAACTGTGCCCGGCACCGGGCCGACCAGATGGGGGAGCTGATGTGGGCGGGCCGTTTGGCCCTGCTGTGCCCTACCGCCGCCGACTATGCCACCGGGCGGTATCTCCATCAGGTGGTGGACGCCATGGTAGAACTGAGCGAAACGAAGGGTGTGAAGGAGTTTGTGGTGATGTACGGCTGTCAGTGGGCGGTGCTGTCCACCGACTTTGATATGATCGCCCAGGAGCTGAAGGACGGGCACGGTATTTCCGCCACTCTGGACGCCACCTGCCACCTGTGCGGTAATGCCCAGGGCGGCGAGGATGACCACCGGGAGAAAGGGGGGGAGGGAGCATGAAACGGCTTTGGACCATGATCCCCCCCTGCATGTCCGACATCCTGGGCCTGCAGGCGCTGATGAACAACACCGCGGGCATCGCCGTGGTGGACGACGCCTCCAGCTACAAGCCTTTGCGCTTCACTCAAGGCGGCGAGGGCCGTCCGGAGAACCGCCGGGGCCCAGGTGGAAAGCATAACGGCTACTTTGGCGTCCAGCGCATGGTGTCCTCCGAGATCCGGGAGGCCAATGTGATTACCGGTACCGCCGAACAGGTGTGGACCGCCGTGGAGACAGGGATGGAGGCCTTTCACCCGGACTTTATACTGCTGGCCACCGCCCCCTGCGCCGCTATGATCGGCTCCGACCTGGAGGAGACGGCAGACCGCATCCAGGCGGAACGCCAGATCCCCGCCGCCGCGGTGAAGCTGGACGGGCAGAAGGACTACCTCTACGGCACCGGCATGGCCCTGGAGGCTATGGGCAGGCTTCTTCTAGAGAAGCGGGATACCCGGCCCAACACCGTCAATCTGCTGGGCTGCAACACAGTGGACTGGTCGGAGGATATGGTCTGGGAGACAGAAACCTGGCTGTCCGGAAACGGCTGGCAGGTGCTGTCCCTCTGGGGAAGCAAGGAGACGACGGATCACCTGAAAATCGCCGCCGCCGCGTCGGTAAATCTGGTGGTCAATGTGTCCGGCCTGCGGCTGGCCCGGTATATGGAGGTGGAGTTCGGGATCCCCTATGTGGTGGGGGCGCCCTTCGGCGCGGCCCGGTGCATCCAGCTGCTGGAACAGCTGAGCGCCGGAGGAAACGCCTCCCTTCCGACGTATGATGGGAGGGACCCGGAGGCGCTGGTCATCGGCGAGCAGCTGGCCGCCGATGCAATCCGGTCCGCCCTGGAGGCCCGGGGCCTTGCCAACGTCAAAGTGTGCAGCTTCTTCGAGATGGGCAAGGGCCTGATGCGCCCCGGTGACAAGAAGCTGGTCAGTGAGGATGAGCTGGCAGCGGAGCTGAACAACGGGAAGCTGCGCGTCGTTTTTGGAGACATCGACTACCGTCTGGGCTCCCAGGTGAAGTGGGTCCCCCTGCCCAACCAGGGTAATCTGGCGCCCTCCCGGCTGCTGGCGCCCTTCTCCATGACGGACGGGGCTCTGGACCGCTGGCTGGACGAGGTTTTATAAGGAGGAACGAAGGATGAGACAGATCGCGATTTACGGAAAAGGCGGCATCGGCAAATCCACCACGACTCAGAATATGGCCGCGGCCCTGGCCGACCTGGGCCGCAAGCTGATGATCGTGGGCTGCGACCCCAAGGCGGACTCCACCCGCCTGATTCTGGGCGGAATGCCCAAGCGCACCGTGCTGGACACCATGCGCGCCAAAGAGGAGGAGGACGTGGAGCTGTCCGACTTCCTGTTCACCGGCTTCCAGGGCATCCAGGCGGTGGAGTCCGGCGGGCCGGAGCCGGGTGTGGGCTGCGCCGGACGGGGCATCGTCACCGCCATCAACCTGCTGGAACAGCTGGGAGCCTACCGGCCTGAGCTGGACTACGTCCTCTATGACGTGCTGGGGGACGTGGTGTGCGGCGGCTTCGCCATGCCCATCCGGGAGGGCAAGGCCCAGGAGATCTACATCGTCTGCTCCGGCGAGATGATGAGCCTGTACGCCGCCAACAATATCTGCAAGGGCATCCAGCGCTACGCCGCCGCAGGCAAGACCAAGCTGGGCGGCCTGATCTGCAACTCCCGTCTGGTGGACAATGAGCGGGAGCTGGTGGAGGCCTTCGCCCAGGAGCTGAACACCCAGCTACTGTACTTCCTGCCCCGGGACAACGTGGTCCAGCGTGCGGAGCTCCAGCGCAAAACGGTCATCCAGCACGACCCGGCCTGTCCCCAGGCGGAGCACTACCGGGCGCTGGCCCGGGCGGTGGAGGGCAACCGGCACTTCACTGTTCCCACTCCTCTGACGGGAGAGGCGCTGGAGGCGCTGCTGCTGCGCTACTGTCCGGCGGAATGACCAAAACGGGCCGGGGACCTGAGTCCCCGGCCCATCCTTTTGCCGTTTGCATACTATTTCCGTTTTGGAAACTATCCCTAAAGAAATTGAATTGATTCCTCCTGGAATTGTGTGATTTAATAAAGTCAAGGCTTCTAATTTATGTGAAATGGAGGTACCTGCCATGGCAAGACAGGTCAGCGCGGAGAAAAAGCAGATGATGTTGACGGAGGACATCCGGACGCTGGTTCCGAAAATGGCCGTCCCCACCATTGTTGCGCAATTGATCACAACGGTCTATAATCTGGTAGATGCGTATTTTGTCAGTACGCTGGGCACCAACGCCACCGCTGCGGTGGGCGTGAACAGCTCGCTGGAGCGCACCATCACTCTGATCGGCTCCCTGATCGGCGCGGGCGCGTGCAGCTACATCGCCCGGCTGCTGGGTTCCAAGCGGGACGAGGACGCCAACCGGGTGTTGTCCACCTCGCTGTTTTCGGCTCTGGGGCTGGGCATCCTCTTCATGCTGGTGGGCCGGCTGTGCATCCAGCCCATGGTCTATCTGCTGGGCGCGGATGAAAACTGCGCTGCCTACTCCATCCAATACGCTACTTATGTGCTGTATGCCGCGCCGTTTATGGTGGGCAGCTTCATTTTAAATATGTGCCTGCGCAGCGAGGGCAGCGCCATGTTCTCCATGATCGGCATGGGCTTTGGCGGCGTACTTAACTGCTTTCTGGACCCGCTGTTTATCTACGGCGGCGAGTACGGGCCCGGCATCTTTGGCATTCAGGGCCTGGGTCTGGGGGTGGCCGGCGCGTCTATGGCCACGGCGATCTCCAAGACCATCAGCTTCTGTATCCTGTGCTGGCCCTATCTCCGGCACCGCAGCTCGGTTACCATCAGCCTGAGAAAGTTCAAGCTGGTGATGGAGGATGTCCGTGAGGTACTGGCCATCGGCTCCACCTCCTTCTTCCGCAGCGCCTTCTCCGTGGTGGCCAACGTCACCATCAACCGGGTGGCCCGGGGCTACTCTACCGCCGCCCTGGCCGCTCTGTCCGTGGCCAACCGGGTGCTGGAGTTCCCCTTCGCCATTATCCTGGGCTTTGGCCAAGGCTACCAGCCCATCGCCGGCTTCAACTGGGGAGCCGAACAGACCAAGCGCGTTCGGGACAGCCTGAAGTTTGTCATCCAGGTCTCCCTCATCGGCGCCATCGGCATCGGCGCGGTGCTGGTCCTGCTGGCCGCGCCCATTGTGGGCATCTTCAACAAGCAGGCCGACGCGGAGGTCCTGCGTCTCGGCGTCCTGTGCATCCGTTTGCAGTGCGTCATGCTGTTCTCTCACGCCCTCAACTCCATCATCAACATGTTCTACGCCGGCATCGGCAAGGCCAAGTACGCCCTGGCCATGAGCACCGCCCGGCAGGGCTATGTATTCATCCCGGTGGCTATCATCGCCCCCATCTTCCTGAAAGAGGTGGGCATCGCCTCCGCCCAGGCCATCGCGGACGTGGTGTGCCTGTTCATCGCGGTCCCCCTGGCCCTCAAGGCCTTCCGGATGATCGACGAGGAAGAGAAGAAGGTATCTCAGGAGGAGGCCTCGAAATGAAGGAATATGAAGTCAAAGAAACCTTCCTCCGTGTGACAAGGCGGGTCCCCGGCGTGTTTTACGAACCGGAAGGCCGGGACGATGAGCGTCTGAACGCGGTGCTGGTCATGCACTCCGATGAGGACTACCTGGATATGCCCACCGGCCGCCAACTGGCAAAGCGGGGCTTCCGGGTGCTGTGCGCCAACGTGATGGTCAAGGAGGGGCTGTTCTTCACCCAGGTGGAGAAGATGCAGGCGGTGAAGGGCGCCATTGAGTATCTGCGCAGCCTGCCCCGGGTCAATCAGATCATCCTGATGGGCCACAGCGGCGGGGCCACCCTGATGACCGCCTACCAGGCCATCGCGGAAAACGGCCCGCAGATCTTCCAGGGGCCGGAGGCGATCCTGCCCTATCCGGACAGCTCCGCCCTCCCCCCCGCCGACGGCCTGATGCTGCTGGACGCCAACTGGGGCAACGCCGCCATGCAGCTGTTCAGCCTGGACCCCGCCGTTGTCTCGGAAGACGACGGGATGCACCTGGACCCGTTCTACAACCTCTTTGAGAAGGAAAACGGCTTCCGAAAGGAGGGCTCCACCTTCTCCGACGAGTTTATCCGGCGCTTCCAGAAAAAGCAGGGGGAGCGCAACAACCAGATCCTCTCCCGTGCGCTGGAGCGCTGGGAGAAGATCCAGGCCGGCGAGGGCCACTACAGCGATGACGAGCCGCTGGTCATCCCCGGGGCCAATCAGGTATTCTTTAACAACAAGCTCTACGCCCAGGATATCCGCCTGATGTCCCACACCCGTCAGCCCAGAGAGCTGATCCACGCCGACGGCAGTTCCACCGTGGAGATTGTCCGATCAGTTCGTCACCCGGAAAACCCGGAGTCCATGACCCACAACATGATGGACGGGGCCCGGATCATGACGGTTTACAACTACCTGACCTCTTACGCCGTGCGCACCCTGCCGGATTACGGCTACGGAGAGGACTCCGTTTGGGGCGTGGATTGGGATTCCACCTACTGCTGTCCCCCCGGCAACGTGCAGCATATCCGCGTGCCCTCCCTGTTCATGGGGATGACCGCCGGGTGGGAGTTCCTGGCCGCGGAGACCATCTACGAGATGTCCGCCAGCAGGGATAGGCACATCGCCTTTGTGGAGGGTGCCAACCACAAGTTCCACACCGCACACCACTGCGAGGCATTCAAGGGCCAGTTCGGTGACACAATGGAGACCCTCCACGACTATGTGGCCAATTGGCTGTCCGCAGGCAGGTTTGACGGCCCATCTTCCTTTCTTTGAGCGCAATTTTTTAACATAATTTATAAAAGAAAGGAAGATGGACAATGAAAAATCTGCGCAAAATCCTGGCACTGGCATTGACCCTGACTCTGTGCGCAAGTCTGGCCTGTCCGGCGTTTGCCTCAACCTACACGGTAGCCAAGGGCGACAGTCTGTGGAGAATTGCGGAGAAACAGCTGGGCGAAGGCACGCGCTGGGCCGAGATTTATCAGGCCAACCGTGACCTCATCCAGGACCCCAACCGTATCCAGGTCGGCCAGGTTCTGACCATCCCAGACGGAGCGGAGTCCGCGCCGGAGCAGACGACTCCTCCCCCGATGGATTCTGTCTCTGTACCGTCTGAGGAACCCGCAGCGCGTTACAAGCTGGCTGACGCCAGCACCCCTGCCAATGTGGATTTCTCCTGTGTCGTCTCCCCCAGCGGCGCGGTCGTCTGGCAGGCGGCCAACACAACCTTTGCGTCTCTGGCATCCTCTCTGCCCAGCGGCAGCGAGTACGTGGGCGTTGAGATTCTGCCCCCCAAAGGCGTGTACATGATGGACGTGGACACCAACAAGGACGGCGTTCCTGACACCCCCGAGGATTTCGCCTACCTCCATCCCGAGGCCGAGTGGCAGATGTACATCATTGCGGACGAGGTTCCCTCCTGGTTCACCGATGAGATTGCGCAAAAGGTGTTGGACGCCTTTGAGGACTGGAAGGCCTACATCTACGGCGAGATCCTGGACCTGAATGTGGTGCTCGGCTTTACAGCCCCCAGGACCATTGATGTGACCCGGTATCAGGGCGGCGTCACCGCTGAGATCCAGACCCTGGTGGACGAGTTCAACGATGTGGACAGCAAGTGGATGGCCTGCTATGCCCGCAACTGCGTGCCCACTTCTACCGCCGCCGTGGTGGGGCAGACCATCGCCGACCAGGTATGGGACTACATCTACTACCAGACCTGGTGCCAAAGCGGCGAAGACCTGGCTGGACACTCCCAGGTGGACACCATCGCCTCCTATATTGGCAGCGCCTATGTGGGCATGAAGGCCAACCAGTGGATGGGCTTCGTGGGCGCCACCGACAGCCCCGATGACTACCCCTTCCAGGCGGCTGCTGACCTGATGAAGCTGGGCTTTATCTGCTACACCAGCCCCAACGACAGCACCAAGAGCGGTATCTACTCCTTCCAGCAGGTTTGGCAGGCCCAACAGCAGGGCATTGCCAAGGCTGACATCCAGGGCTGGCTCCACCACTATGCCACCCCCGCCGCCAGCTCCACTGGCTCCGCCTTCGCGGTGATGATCGACCAGAGCGGAAACGCCTATTGGAAAATGGGCATTGACTACTACTCCCTCCTGGCCGCGGAGTTCGGTCTGGACGAGGGCAATGTACTGTGCGTCAATGTGAACCAGGCCAAGCAGTCGGCCGGCGGTCCTCCCGCAGGAGGCCCTCCGGGAGCTATGGGCGGCTTCAACGGCGTATCCATGTTTGACCTGACCCAGGATACGGCGGCCATCACCACCCAGGGCACCGTCCCCGCGTGGTACACGGAAGAGCAGCAGGCTTGGATGGAAGACATCGCCTGGGCGGAGTTTGAGAAGTGGCAGACCGAGCTGTGTACCCTGATCGACCCCGACGGTCTGGCTGATATCCTGATGGATATGCCCATCGACAAGACCCCGGAGTTTACCGCCGAGATCAAGAGTGCCCTTCAGGAATGGGTCACCCTCTGGCTGGAGTCGGGCGCCGCCGGCATCATCAACATCGGCACCCAGGTGGAGAGTTTTGACCTGGTCGGCCCCAGCATGTGGGAGCAGTTGGACGGCCTGGTGCAGAACAACTGGAAGGCCCGCGACCATGAGGGCTGTCCCGGCCCTGCCAGCAGCCCCGTCTATCTGGCTTACGCTAAGGCGGTCTATGGCAAGCTGATTGGCTCCTCTACCGAGGATTACTGCGGCAGCGTTATGAACGACTCCTTCTCCGCCGTTGTCGGCAGCCTGATCCCCGCTTTGTATGAGAAGGACGGCACCTACAAGTACCAGTCTGCCGTGACCATGTGGTCCGCTGGCTGCTTCCCCGTCTACGACGGTGAGTACTGGTATCTGGTCGGCGGCCCCGACACTCTGGCAGACGGCACCCCCGGGCTCCAGGTGATCTGGTCCGGCACCACGGACGATATCCTGAACGGCAATTGGAGCAGCTTTGTTCCCTATCACGGATAAAGTAAGACCGATATGAAGCGCCCCAAGAGTTAAGGAACCTCTGATTTATTCGTGTTTCCCCCGCCTCCGGCGGGGGAAACACCTGAAAATTCAGGGCTTGGAACGGTGAAACCCGATTAAACCAGAGGTTCCTTGAGGCTCGTTTGAAAAATTGAACTGGCGAGGGTATTTTGGACAATCTTTTGGAGAAAGTCCAAAATACCCTCGCTGATCTTATGTCTGGTCATAATTATTTTCTACTTGAGGTCCGAGGACCAAACTTTTGCATCCCACCTTACCCGGACATCATAGCCTAAAATCGAGCGTACTCGCTGCTGTGCAGATCAAGAATGGGCGAGAGATAAAATTTCTCTCCAAACAAACTGAACTCGGTCATATCAGCAGCCCATACCATACTTGTCTAACAAATGGGGTGCAGTTCATTCCGAGGCGGTTTTCTTATGACTTTTTGTAGGTGATCCGATGGAACTGAACACCGTCTCCTTCCTGAACCGGCCCTTCCTCCTCTATATGCCACTCCGGGCGCTTGTCCAAGTTTGGGAAATGGCAGTCCGCGGGGAACTGGCTATGTACCTTTGTGACATAGGCGGTGTCGCAGCAACGCAACAGCGTCTCATATACCGAGGCCCCGCCGATGACAAAGGAATCCTCAGGCGCGGAGGACAGCAAAGCCTCTACATTGGGAAAAACCTCCGCCCCCGCAGGGGAAAAATCCGGATTCCGGGACAGGATCAGGTTCCGCCGGCCCTTGAGGGGCTTTCCACCGGGGAAGGTGGCCAGGGTCTTACGGCCCAGAATCACGGGATGCCCCATGGTAGTTTCCCGAAAATATTTTAAATCTCCTGGAATATAGACAATTTGATCCCCATCGTTGCCGATTCCCCAATTTTCATCCACCAAAACAATCGCTTTCATATGGAGACCTCCTCATTTTCCAGACAGACCGGCTTCACACTGCCACGGGAATTTTACCCTCCAGGGGGTGGGCCTGATATCCCTCCAGCCGCACGCTGGCAGGGGTGAAGTCGTAGAAATCGGCAACGCGCTTGTCCAGGCTAAACTTGGGCGCGTCGAAGGGCGTCCGGGCAATCAGCTCCTCCACCACAGGGACATGGCGGTCGTAGATGTGGCAGTCGGCGATAACATGGACCAACTCCCCGGCCTCAAAGCCGGTGACCTGGGCGATCATAGCCAGCAGCACAGCGTACTGCATCACATTCCAGCCGTTGGCGGTGAGCATGTCCTGGGAGCGCTGGTTTAAAATGGCGTTCAGGGTGTTTCCCGACACGTTGAAGGTCATGGAGTAAGCGCAGGGGTAGAGGGCCATCTCGCTTAAATCGTGGTGGTTGTACATGATGGCCAGAATCCGTCGGGAAGCGGGGTCGTGAGTGAGGTCCCACAGGACCTTGTCCACCTGGTCCATATCCCCCTGGGGGTAGTGGTGCTTCACTCCCAGCTGATAGCCATAGGCCTTGCCGATGGAGCCGGATTCATCCGCCCAGGCGTCCCACACGTGGCTGTTCAGGTCGTGGATGTTGTTGGACTTCTTCTGCCAGATCCACAGCAGCTCGTCCACCGCCGATTTGATATACTGCTTCCGGACGGTGAGGATGGGGAACTCCTTCCGCAGGTCGTAGCGGTTCACCACCCCGAAGAGCTTCACCGTGTGGGCGGGGGTCCCGTCCTCCCACCGGGGGCGGACCTCGCGGTCGGTGTCCCACACCCCCTTTGTCAGAATGTCTTTGCAGTTTTGAATGAATACCTGGTCGGCGTAGCTCATGTCCGGTTCCTCTTCATTTCTGTAATATTATGTAATATTACCATAAAAAAGAGCGGAGCGCAAGACGCGCCCGCTCTTTTTTCAAGCTCCTTTGTATTTCTTCCGCGTGGCGATGCCGCCCCGGATATGCCGCTCGGCCTTGTTCTGTTCCAGGACCTCTTTCACCTGGAGGTAGAGGGTTCGGTTGAAGGTGGGCAGACGCTCGGACAGGTCTTTATGTACGCTGGACTTGGAAATTCCAAACTTTTGTGCCGCGGCCCGGACGGTCGCCCGGTTCTCTAGGATGTAGAGCGCCAGACGCTCGGCCCGTTCCTCCATGTTTCCTTTCAAAGCACAACACTCCCCGACTTTTGCTATCTCATCCTATGCAATTTTTCTGGGGAGTATGAGCCTTTTTCCCTGGTCTGGAATAACCTGGAAAGAGGGAGGGGAGAAATATGGGAGATATTTTTGACTACATATCCTGGCGGGGGGATCTGAACTGGGCGCAGAGCCCCTTCTGCCCGGTGGACGCGCTGGCACTGTCCGCCCTGGCCTACATCCACCTGGACGGCCTGGTCCCCGCTGGGCTGGAGGACCCGGTTCCGCTGAGGCGGGCGGCGGAACAATATTTATCGCTGCCCGCCGGCCGGCGGGCACGCTGCCGGTGCGAGAGGGACCTGCTGCTGCTCCAGGCGCTGGCAGATTCTCCCCGGTTTGCCAGGGCGGAGCTGTGCGGCCATGCTGACCGCTTTGTCCCCAGCGAGGAGACCCAGTTTGCCGCCCTGACCGTTTTGCCTGGGGACGGCTCCGCCTATCTGGCCTTTCGGGGTACCGACGGCACCCTGGTGGGCTGGAAGGAGGATTTTAACCTGAGCTTCATGGACCTGGTCCCCGCCCAGATGGAGGCGGCGACGTATGTGGAGGCCCTCGGCAGCTCGTTTTCCGGCCCTCTAAGGCTGGGAGGCCACTCCAAAGGGGGCAACCTGGCGGTGGCGGGGGCGGCCCTGTGCTCCGTTAAGACGCGGGACAGAATTCAGGCGGCATACTCCTTTGACGGCCCCGGCTTGAATTCCTATCTGCTGGCCCGGTCTGGGTATCAGGAGCTGCGCACCCGCATCCGCAGCTTTGTCCCCAAGTCCTCGGTGGTGGGGCTGCTCCTCACCCACGAGGAGCCCCATACCGTGGTGGACAGCGACCAAGAGGGGCTGTTCCAGCACGACCTTTACTCCTGGCAGGTGCTGGGGGGCGACTTTGTCCGGCTGGAGGAGGTGGACGCCGGCAGCCGCCTTGTTGACCGCACCCTGAAAAACTGGCTGGCCGGACTGACAAACGCCCAGCGGGAGACAGTGGCCGACACTTTGTACCAGTTGTTGTCTTCCGGGGACGCAAAAACCGTCAAGGAGGCCCTGGAACCCAAAAATCTGGTCTCCGCCCTCCGGGCCTCTCTGGACGCCGACCCCAAGGACCTGCTCACCGTGGCTTCCTCCTTGGGCCAGCTGGCCGGAGCGGCCCTGCGTGCGCTGTAACATGGAAAGGCCCCCTGCTTTGCAGGAGGCCTTTTTGATTGAGTTTGACAAAATATCGCGCGCTGGGCATGTTGACATATTTCAAACAAGCCCTAGTGATGTATCCGGCCAGAAAGCGAACCAGAGGCCGGAGCAGAATTTCCGCAGGGCAAGGCGGCGGACGCAGACGGGCTGTCGCCCGTCAAGGACAACAACGATGTCATGCGGAAATTTCGCCCGGGATATGATTTGATTCCTGGCCGGATGGACCACTAGACAAAACGCGGACCGTTTCACAGCGGAGGCGGCCCGAAAATTTTTTTACATTCCCTATTGACAAATGGAGAAAAGACGTTATACTGTGCATATGGTATATATACACTAAATTCAACATGACAGTGACGGGGCACCGGCGCGAGACCAGCGCGCGGCTTGCAGTCAGTCCCCTCTCCGCTGTTGAAAGGCAGGCCAAATGGATATTATATTAAGTAACGCCAGCGGAAAGCCCATCTATGAGCAGATCACCGACCAGGTGAAGGAGCAAATCATGGCCGGGACCCTGTCGGCGGGGGACGCCCTGCCCTCCATGCGGCTGCTAGCCAAGGAACTGCGTATTTCCGTGATTACCACCAAGCGGGCCTACGAGGAGCTGGAGCGGGACGGCTTTTTAGAGAACGTCCCAGGCAAGGGCTGCTTTGTGGCTCCCCAGAACCGGGAGCTGCTGCGGGAGGCCCAGCTAAGAAAGGTTGAAGAGAAGCTCTCCCAGGCGGTGGAGGAGGCCCGAAAGGGAGCCTTCCCCCTGGAGGAGCTCCACGAAATGCTTGACATCCTGTATAAAGGAGAAGAATTATGACAAATTGCGTTGAAATTAAAGGGCTTTGCAAGTCCTACGGAGATTTTTCCTTAAAGAATATCGATCTGACCCTCCCGGGCGGCTCCATTCTGGGGCTGATTGGCGAGAACGGCGCGGGTAAGACCACCACCATCAAGTGCATCCTGAACCTGATCCACCGGGACGCGGGTGAGATCACCCTGCTGGGCTATGACAACATCCGGGAGGAGCGGCTGGCCAAGCAGGACATCGGGCTGGTGCTGGACGAGTGCTTCTTCCCCGACGCCCTCCGCCCCCTGGACGTGGGAAAAACCCTGGCCCCCGCCTACAGAGAGTGGGACCAGAAGCTGTTTCGGGACTACCTGGGCAAATTCGGTCTGCCGGAAAAGAAACTCATTAAGGAGTTCTCCCGGGGCATGAAGATGAAGCTGTCCCTGTCTGCCGCCCTGGCCCACCGCCCCAAGCTGCTCATCCTGGACGAGGCCACCGCCGGCCTGGACCCGGTGGTCCGGGACGAGATTTTAGACGAGTTCCTGGGCCTCATCCAGGACGAGGACCACGCCATCCTCATGTCCAGCCACATCACCTCCGACCTGGAGAAGGTGGCCGACTACAT
>JAAWLY010000195.1 GCA_022798155.1 Lawsonibacter sp.
GGCGGTAAGTGGGAGGTGGTCTGACTATGATTCAGACCATCCGCAACGCCTGGAAGGTGCCCGAGCTGAAAAAGAAGATCCTGTTCACCATCATGGCGCTGCTGATCTTCCGCCTCGGCTCCGCCATTCCTGTTCCCTATATCGACAGCAAGGCCCTGTCTGACTATTTGGCCACCCAGAGCGGTACCATCCTGGGCCTGATGAACGCCATGAGCGGCTCCGCTTTCACCTACGCCACAGTATTCGCCCTGTCCATCCAGCCCTATATCAACAGCTCCATCATCATCCAGCTGCTGACTGTGGCTATCCCCGCCCTGGAGCGCCTGCAGCGCGAGGGCGGAGAGGAAGGTCGGAAGAAGATTGCCTCCATCACCCGATACACCACCGTGGCCATCGCCCTGCTCCAGGGTTTCGGCTACTACACCATGGTGAAGAACCTGCCCGGCGGCGGAACTCTGGTCGATAACGCTGGCCTGCCTGGCTGGTGGGTTGGTCTGGTCATTGTCCTGTCCTTCACGGCCGGCTCCGCCTTCCTGATGTGGCTGGGTGAGCAGATTACCGAGTTCGGCATCGGCAACGGTATCTCCATCATCCTGTTTGCTGGTATTGTCTCCCGGTTCCCCCAGATGATCACCGACTCCATCACTGGTGTGCAGTACTGGAACAACATGAACAACGGCACTGTCAGTGAGAAGACCTTTACCGACCTGGGCATGACCGCAGAGCAGGCGGCCGAGCAGATGAAGGCCTATGCCAGCCGGGCCCTGGCCCCCTGGGTGATTCCCCTCATTGTCATCGGAATGCTGGCTCTGGTGGTATTTATCGTCTATATCAACAATGCGGAGCGCCGCCTGCCTGTGCAGTATGCCAAGCGGGTGGTGGGCCGGAAGATGTATGGCGGTCAGTCCACCCACATTCCCATGAAAGTGAGCATGTCCGGCGTTATGCCCATCATCTTTGCACAGTCTATCGCCTCCCTGCCCGCCACTGTCGCGGCCTTTACCGGCCACAGCAATGACACAGAGGGCTTCTGGGGTGGCCTGATGGCCGTGTTTGACACCAGCGGGATCTTCTACAGCATCATCTATTTCCTGCTCATTGTGGGCTTCAGCTATTTCTACTCCACCATGGCATTCAATCCCATCGAGGTGGCCAACAACCTGAAGAAGAACGGCGGCTTTATCCCCGGCCTGCGGCCTGGAAAGCCCACTGCCGACTTCATCACCAAGGTGCTCAACAAGATCACCATGTTTGGCGCGCTGTATCTGTCTGTGGTTGCCATTGTGCCTATTATCACCGGTAACCTGGTGGGCTACAGCTCCCTGGCCATTGGCGGCACTTCTGTCATCATTGTGGTGGGCGTTGCGCTGGAGACTGTGAAGCAGATGGAGGCCCAGATGCTCATGCGGCACTATAAGGGCTTCCTGGAGTAAGAGGAGACAGGCTATGGGTATGAAATTGATCCTGCTGGGCGCCCCCGGCGCCGGGAAAGGGACCCAAGCCGAGATCCTCAGCGCCAAGCTGGGCGTCCCTGCTGTCTCCACGGGCAACATTCTGCGCGCAGCCATCAAGGAGGGCACACCCACCGGTTTGGAGGCCAAGCGGTATATGGACGCCGGCAGGCTGGTGCCCGACCCGGTTATCATCGGCATTGTGGCTGACCGGCTGGCCAAGCCTGACTGTGCCAAGGGCTTCATCCTGGACGGAGTGCCCCGCACGGTCGGCCAGGCTGAGGCGTTGGACGCCGCCGGCGTCACCTTCGACCATGTGCTGTCCATTGAGATCTCCGACGGGGAGATTGAAGAGCGCATGTCGGGCCGCCGGGTGTGTCAGAACTGCGGCGCTCCCTACCATGTAAAGGCCCGTCCTCCCAAGCGGGAGGGCGTGTGCGACGCCTGCGGCGGACAGCTGGTCCAGCGGGCGGACGACGCGGCTGAGACCGTCCGGAAACGGCTGGAGGTCTACCACGCCGAGACCGAGCCCCTGAAGGGCTTCTATGAGGGCAAGGGCATTTTGATCCCTGTGGCCAATCAGGATACCATTGAGGGGACCAATCGGGTCATTATGGAGGCGCTGGGACTCTGATGGCGCTGGAAATGATTTCGTTAAAATCCCAACGGGAGATTGAGGCCATGCGCCGGGCCGGGCGGCTCACCGCCCAGGCCCGGGCCCTGGCCGGCTCCATGGTCCGTCCAGGGGTCACCACCCATGAGATCGACAGGGCGGTCCGCCGCTTTATTGAGAGCCACGGGGCCAAGCCCTCCTTTCTGGGCTACGGCGGCTTTCCCGGCTCCGCCTGCATCTCGGTGAACGAGGTGGTCATCCACGGCATCCCCGGCCCCCGGAAGCTGAAGGAGGGCGACATCGTCAGCATCGACGTGGGCGCCTTTATCGGAGGCTTCCATGGGGATTGCGCCGCCACCTACCTGTGCGGAGAGGTCAGCCCCGAGGCCAGGCGCCTGGTGGAGGTCACCCAGCAGAGCTTCTGGGAGGGCATCAAAAATGCCCGCAGGGGCTGCCGGGTGAGCGACATCGGCCACGCCGTCCAGGTCTATGTGGAGCGCAACGGCTTCTCCGTGGTCCGGGACTTTGTGGGCCACGGCGTGGGCGCCAAGCTCCACGAGGCCCCCGAGGTGCGCAACTTCGGCCCCGCCGGCCACGGCCCCCGGCTCCAGCCGGGCATGACCATCGCCGTGGAGCCCATGGTGTGCGCCGGCGACTGGCAGGTGGAAAACCGGGAGGGCAACTGGACCACCGTCACCAAGGACGGCTCCCTAGCCGCCCACTACGAGAACACCATCCTTATCACCGAGGATGGCCCTGAGATACTCACCGTCACCGAGGACGGGGCCTATGTTTGATTACACAGGCCAGATCGTCCGGGCAACAGCCGGACGGGACAGGGGCGGTATCTTCTGCGTGGTGGGTGTGAACCATGAGAAAACCCGGCTGCTGCTGGCCGACGGGAAGAGACGGAAAATTTCCCGGCCCAAGGCCAAAAAGCTGGGCCATGTGACACAGCTGACCGACAGTCAGAACCTGTATGACCACCCCGTGGTCCGCAGTCTGCGCGAGGGAGAGCCGGTCTCTGACCGGGCATTGAGACGGGCGCTGGCCGCCTTCAAGGAGGGATATTCGCTTGGCTAAAGACGATATGATCGAATTGGAGGGCGTCGTCACCGAGGCCCT
>JAAWLY010000196.1 GCA_022798155.1 Lawsonibacter sp.
CCCCATGCTTCGTACCTATCAGCCCAAAAAGCGTCAGCGCTCCAAGGAGCACGGCTTCCGCAAGCGTATGGCCACCCGCAATGGCCGCAAGGTGCTGGCCCGCCGCCGCGCCAAGGGCCGCGCCCGTCTGACCCACTGAGGCAGATGAGGCGGCCCGTCCGGCCGCCCCTGAGCAGTGAGAGAGGATCGGACCTGGAACAACAGTTTAGATAGCGCACAAACCAGGGGCGTGGGAGCAATTCCTCCGCCCTCGCTGTGCATACGGAGAAAGACATGAAGCATACCGTTCCGCTGAAACAAAATCATGAGTTCCGCCGGCTGTACAGCAAAGGAAAGAGCGCTGTCTCCCCCTATTTTGTCATCTACTGCCGAAAAACCGGCCGGCCTGTCAGCCGGCTGGGCATCACCACCGGGGTGAAGCTGGGCAACGCCGTCAAGCGCAACCGGGCTCGCCGCCGCATCCGGGAGCTGTACCGCACCCACGAGGGGGATCTGCTCCCCGGCTATGATATTGTGGTTGTGGCCCGCACCCGGGTCATTTACGGCCGGTACCGCGAGCTGGAGCGCAGCTTCCGGCAGATGACAAAAAAGCTGGGGCTCACCCCTCCAAAGGGGGACAGGCCCCAGTGAGAGCAGTTCTTTTAGCTCTGATCCGATTCTACCGGCGGGCCATTTCGCCCCTGCGCCCCCCCTGCTGCCGCTTTATCCCCACCTGTTCGGAGTACGCCCTGGAGGCGGTGGAGAAGTACGGCGCCCTCAAGGGGGGCTGGCTGGCCCTGCGCAGACTGTCGCGGTGCCACCCCTTCCACAGGCAGAAGTCCGTGGAGTACGACCCCGTACCGTAGGGAGCGGTCTCCGAGCCGCCCCCTGCCATCCTAAAATATACGGAGGTAAATTGAGTGGGTATTATTTTACAACCCTTTGCCTGGCTGCTGCTGTTCTTCTACAACCTGTTCAACAGCTATGGCTTCGCGCTGATCCTCTTCGGTATTGTCATCAAGCTGGTGCTCTTCCCCGTCACCCTGAAGAGCAAGAAGAGCATGATTCAGACCACCATGCTCTCCGGAAAGATGCAGCAGCTGCAAAAGCAGTACGGCAAGGACAAGGAGCGCTACAACCTGGAGCTCCAGAAGCTGTACGAGAAGGAGAAGGTCAACCCCATGGGGGGCTGCGTCTGGTCCCTCATCCCCATGTTCGTGCTCATCGCCCTGTACGGCATCATCCGCGAGCCCCTGACCTACTTTATGAGCATGTCCGCCGAGCAGATCCAGACTCTTGCCACCCAGCTGAACTGGCCTGAGGTGGCAGTCTCCAGCGGCTGGGTGACCCAGGCCGCCATGGATAAGCTGCGGGAGCAGCTGGCGGAGGGCAAAATTGCCGGCCTGTTCCAGAACGGGGCCTACAACCAGCTGTATCTCCTCTCCCTGGTCAACCCGGAGAATCTGGCCTCCCTCCAGGCCGCCGCGGGGGCCGACAAGCTGTTTGTGCTGAACTTCCAGTTCCTGGGCCTTGATCTGTCCAGAATTCCCACCTGGCGATTCTGGGCGGGGGGATTTACCTGGGGCTCCATCGGCCTGTTCATCCTGCCCCTGGTGTCCACCGCGGTGTCCTTCCTGTCCATGAAGGTGTCCATGGCCACCAACCAGATGAACAAGCAGACGGAAAACAAACAGATGGATTCCACCAATAAAATGATGATGTGGATGATGCCCCTCATGTCCCTGTGGATCGGCTTCACCGTCCCCGCCGGCCTGACCGTCTACTGGATTACCCAGTACTTCGTCACCATGGCCCAGGAGGTCATCTGCGGCAGGATGCTGAAGAGGGACTACGAGGCCGCCCGGGAGGCCGCCGCCAAGCGGGAAGCGGAGGAAAAAGAGGAGGAGAAGCGCCGCAAGGAGGAGGCCCGGCTGGAGCGCCAGCGCCGGATCGAGGAGGAGAAGAAGAACCGGGGCAAGAAGAAGCCCCAGAAGAAGGACACCGAGCCCGACCAGGAGGGCGTCAACCGGGAGGACAGCCGGGAGGGCATCCGGGCCTACGCCCGGGGCCGGTCCTATATCCCCGGCCGCTACGGCGGCGTGACCCCCTACACCGACCCCAATCAGCTCTTCCACGCGATTGAAGAGGCCGAGGCCGCCAGAAAGGGCAAGAAGAAATCCAGGTCCGCCAAAAAGGACGAGAAGAAGGAGGCCCCCAGGGAGGAGCCCAAGCCTGAGGCCATCCAGGCCCCGGAAATTCCAGTGATGCCCGAGGAGGGGGCCGCCCCCGCCGCCGCCCCTGTGGAGACAGAGGAGGTTGAAGTGGAGGTAGAGGAGATCGAGGTCGAAATTGATGAGGACAAGGAGGGCTGAGTGATGTTAAAATGGATTGAGACCACCGGGCGCTCCGAGGAGGACGCCATTTCCGCCGCTCTGTTCCAGCTGGGCCTGGACCGGGACGACGTATCTGTTGAAGTGATCGAGCGGGCGAAGTCCGGCTTTCTGGGCTTTGGCAGCAACCCGGCCAAGGTCCGGGTGAGCTATAACGAGGTGGAAGGCAAGCCCTGTCCCATAGGGGACGAGGTGGAGCGGGAGCCCGAAAAGAAGCCGGAGGAGAAGGTAATTCCCGCCAGTAAGCCCATTGCGAGGGAGGAGCCCCCCAAGGCCGAGGTGAAGGAGGAGGCCCCCGCCGCCCCTCCGGCTGAGGAGACCATTCTGGCCGCCAAGCCCGGCATGGCTCCCCCCAGGCCCCGCCAGCCCCGGCCCGAGCGCCGGGAGCGCCCCCGCCGCCAGGAGAACCGGCTGCGGGAGGGGGACGAGGTCCTGATCGGCAGCACCCCCGCCCCCCGGGAGCCCGTTACCGTAGACCCCGCCAGCCCCGAGGACGAGAGAGCCAATCAGATCAGGACCTTCCTCACCGGCCTGCTGACCCACCTCCAGGTGGAGGCGACCCCGGAGATTTTCATCACCAGCGAGGGCAACTACAAGGTGGTCCTCCAGGGGCAGAACCTGGGGGCCATTATCGGCCGCCGGGGCGAGACCCTGGACGCCATCCAGCAGCTCACCAGCTACACCGTCAACCGGGGCCAGTCCAGGCGGGTGCGCATCCATGTGGACGCCGAGGGCTACCGGGCCAAGCGGGAGGAGTCCCTCCAGCGGCTGGCC
>JAAWLY010000197.1 GCA_022798155.1 Lawsonibacter sp.
CACTGACCTGGAGGAAGCCTACCGGCTGTGGCAGACGGCACAGTATGACGGCTTCACCGGCGTTACCCGGTCCGGCGACTGCCCCTGGGTGTGGCTGGTAAACGTGGATCACCTGTACTGGGTCCGGGACGGCCTCCGCGTGGCGGAGCAGAAAATTCACCCCCACGGCCACGGGTGGTCTGTCGTCAACAACGTGGACCAATGGGAGTGGAATTCGTAGGGGCGCACAGTGTGCGCCCGCAGTATCCCTTCGCGTCAAAGCGGGCGGACAATGTCCGCCCCTACACAGCGGGTCAAGGAGGTCATTCCATGCTTCACCGTCTGCAATTCACCGCAAAAAAATTGGTACGCATGGCGCTCCTCCTGCTGGGGGTGAGCCTGACGGCCTTCCTGCTTATGGACGCCTCCCCCCTGGACCCCCTCCAGACCAATATCGGCCAGGCGGCCTTAGGGACCATGAGCCCGGAGCAGATTGCCCGCCTGGAGGAGTACTGGGGGATAAACACCCCGGCGGCGGAGCGGTATGTGGGCTGGCTGGGGTCCGCCCTGCGGGGGGATTTTGGGGTCTCGCTGCTCTACCGCCGGCCGGTGCTCGCCGTGGTTGGCCAGCGCCTGGGGAACTCTCTCTGGCTGCTGCTCTTCGCCTGGGTGCTGTCCGGGGGGCTGGGACTGGCCCTGGGCCTGGCCGCCGGGGCCAACCGGGGCCGGTGGCCGGACAGACTGATCCGGGGCTACTGCCTGGTCATCTCCAGCACCCCCACCTTCTGGCTGGCCTTGCTGCTGTTGATGGTCTTCTCCGTCTGGCTGGGCTGGCTGCCCATTGGACTGTCCGTCCCCATTGGGGCGGACGCCGCCAGCGTCACCCTGACCGCCCGGCTGCGCCACGCCCTGCTGCCCGGCTTGACCCTGTCCGTCACCGGGGTGGCGGGTATCGCCCTCCACACCCGGGAAAAGGTGGTGGATGTGCTGGACAGCGACTACGTCCTCTTCGCCCGGGCCCGGGGAGAGGGGCACATCCTCCGCCGCCACGTGCTGCGCAACGTGGCCCTGCCCGCCCTCACCCTGCAGTTCGCCTCCATCGGGGAGATCATCGGCGGCTCGGTGCTGGTGGAGCAGGTCTTCTCCTACCCCGGACTGGGACAGGCGGCTGTGGCCGCCGGGCTGGGGGGAGATTTGCCCCTGCTGCTGGGTATCACGGTGGTCACCGCCGCCCTGGTCTTCGGGGGCAGTCTGGCCGCCGACCTGCTGTACGGGGTGATTGACCCCCGCATCCGAAGGGGGGCGGCCAAGGCGTGACAGGCAACCGACGCAGGAGTACACTTTTTCTGCTGATTCTGGCGGGGGGACTGCTGCTTGCTCTGGCCCTGGCCGGAGGACTGCTGGATGACAGGGCCCTGACCACCGACTTCTCCCGAAAAAATCTGCCCCCCTGCCCGGCCTATCTCTTCGGCACCGACTGGATGGGCAGGGACATGCTGGCCCGCACGGTGACCGGACTGTCTCTGTCCCTCCGGGTGGGGGCCCTCACCGCCGCCGCCAGCGCGGCCATCGCCCTGGTGCTGGGGACGGCCTCCGCCGCCTTCGGGGGTTGGGTGGACGCCCTCGTCTCCTGGCTCATCGACCTGGTGATGGGCGTCCCCCACATCCTGCTCATCATCCTCATCTCCCTGGCCTGCGGCCGGGGCTTCTGGGGGGTGACGGCGGGGGTGGCCCTCACCCACTGGCCCGCCCTGGCCCGGCTGGTCCGGGGGGAGGTGCTCCAGCTGAAGGGGGCCCCCTGGCTCCGGATGTCCCGGCGGCTGGGGGCGCCCCGGGGGAAGATCCTCCGAAATCACATCCTGCCCCACCTGCTGACCCAGTTTTTGACCGGGCTCATCCTCCAGTTTCCCCATGCCATTCTCCATGAGGCCGGCGTCACCTTTCTGGGCTTCGGACTGCCCCCGGAGCAGCCCGCTATTGGCGTCATTCTGGAGGAGAGCATGTCCTACCTCACCACCGGCCGGTGGTGGCTGGCCCTGTTCCCCGGGCTGGCCCTGGTGCTGGTGGTGGTGCTCTTTGCCCTGGCCGGGGAGCGGCTGCGCCTGCTCCTCTCCCCTGCCAGCGCCCAGGAATAGGAGGCGGCTGTGGAACCAATTTTGACTGTAGAACACCTGTCTGTCTCCTTCACCCGCTACAGCCGGGGCTTCGCCCGGACGGAGCTGTCCGCCGTCCGGGACCTGTCTCTGACCGTGGAGCCGGGGAGGGTGACGGCCCTGGTGGGGGAGAGCGGCTCGGGCAAGAGCCTGCTGGCCCACGCCATTCTTCAGCTTCTCCCCCGGAACGCCCAGGTGGGAGGAACCATCCTCTATGACGGCGCTCCCCTCTCCCGGGAGCGGGCGGAGGCCCTCCGGGGCCGGGAGATCGCCCTCATTCCCCAGGGAATCACCTGGCTGGACCCCATGATGAAGGTGGGTCCCCAGGTGCGCCGGGGGCGCGGCGACCGGTCGACCCGGGCCCGGTGCCGGGCGGCCCTGGACCGCTTCGGCCTGGGGCCCCAGGTGGAGGAGCTCTACCCCTTTGAGCTGTCCGGGGGGATGGCCCGGCGGGTGCTCATCGCCTGTGCCGTGATGGACAGCCCCCGGCTCATCGTGGCCGACGAGCCCACCCCCGGACTGGATATCCGGGCCGCCGGGCGGGTACTGGGCCACTTCCGGGAGCTGGCGGAGGAGGGGGCCGGGGTGCTGTTCATCACCCACGACCTGGAGCTGGCCCTCACCGTGGCCCACAAGCTGGTGGTCCTCTGTGAGGGGCGGACAGTGGAGGAGCTCTCCCCCGCCCGTTTCCGGTCCGGCCAGGGATTGAACCACCCCTACACCCGGGCCCTGTGGCACGCCATGCCGGAGAACAATTTTTTGTAGGGGCGGCCTTTGGCCGCCCGCCGTAATAGGGCAGGTCCGCTCGGGCGGCCACAGGCCGCCCCTACACATAAGAATGGGGGCCTTCTAATGACTTTAGAAGCCAAAAATCTCACCTTCCGCTACCCCCGCCGGGGGACCGGTCCGGTGCTGGAGGGGGTGAGCCTCACCCTGCGCGCCGGGGAGCGGGTGGGACTGTCCGCCCCCAGCGGCCGGGGGAAGACCACCCTGTGC
>JAAWLY010000198.1 GCA_022798155.1 Lawsonibacter sp.
GGTGTATATCAAGACCCGGATGCTGCTGTCCATCAACGACGAGGAGGCCATGAGCGAGATGGAACAGCTCATCGCCACCCTGGAGGCCCACCAGCGCAACGAAAACTACCTGAAAATCAAGGCGGTGGTCCCCGCTCTGGACAACCGCTATCAGATCGGCCGTGATTACCTGACCAAGGTGCCCGAGGCGGTCCAGCCGGATAAGCAGTACCGCTACGTCCACGACAGGGCCGACCTGCTTCGGGCCATGACCGCCGTGCTGGGCCGGCTGGACAACAAGCTGCCCCCGCCGGTGTCCGCCTTCCAGGGCATCGTGGGCCGGGAGCCCTACCCCGTGGCCGACAAGGCCGGGGAAATCCTCAAGCGGCTGATTGCCTTCGGCGTCACCCGGTTCCGGGCTCTGTTCAAGGGCAGCCGCAGCCGGTCAGAGGTGGTGGCCACCTTCCTGGCGGTGCTGGAGCTGTGCAAGGCCCGCCGCCTGCTGCTGGCAGGCACCGAGTCTGACTGCACCGTCACCTGTACCCGGGAAGAGGGCGCGGTGGAGTTTACGTCGGAGAATTATTGAAGACCCCATCCGTCAGCCTTCGGCTGACAGCTTCCCCTTTAGGGGAAGGTGCCCCCGAAGGGGGCGGATGAGGCGGACGGCCAAAGCCGCCCCTGTGAAAGAAAGGAGGCGCCCCCAAATATGGAGATCAAGGAGCTGGAATCCGCCCTGGAGGGGGTGCTGTTTGCCGCCGGTGAGCCGGTGCCGGTGGAGCGGCTGTGCTTAGGGCTGGAGGTAGACCGCCCCACCCTGGACGCGGTGGCCCAGCGGCTGATGGACAAATACAGCTACGACCGCCGGGGCATCCGCCTGCTCAGGCTGGATACCAGCTATCAGCTGTGTTCCGCGCCGGAGTTTGCCGACTATATCCGCAAGACGCTGGAGGGGCGCAAGCCAGCCCGGCTGTCCCAGCCAGCGCTGGAGGTGCTGTCCATCGTCGCCTACTACCAGCCGGTCACCCGGGCCTATGTGGACCAGGTGCGGGGGGTGGACAGCTCCTATACCATGGGCCTGTTGCTGGAGCGGGAGCTCATCGAAGAAGCGGGCCGTCTGGCGGTGCCCGGCCGGCCGGTGCAGTTTAAAACCACCAAAAATTTCCTGCGCTCCTTTGGCCTGTCCAGCCTGGAGGAGCTGCCGGAACTGCCCAGCCAGTCCCAGGAGGGCAGCCAGATGACCCTGGCGCTGGAGGCCAGCCTCCAGCGCCTGCGTGAGGCGGAGACCCTGGAGGAGCCGTCCGACCAGCCGCCGGAGCCACCGGCGGAGGGGACGTGAGGGCCGTCCACATCCTGGCCGTCATTGTGCTGGCTCTGCTCCTCATCGGGCAGGTCCGGATGGGCGGCCGGGCGGAATTCAGCGCGGCTGGCTTTTCTCTTTGGATAAGGCTGGGCAGATTCAAGGTTAAAATTCTCCCCGCCAAGCCCAAAGCCCCACAAGAGAAAAAGCCTAAAAAGCCCAAGAAGAAAAAAGAACCCAAAAAGCCAAAACAGGAGAAAGAGCCTATCCCCCTGCCGGAGAAGGTTGGCGGCGCGCTGGAATACGCCCAGGCCCTGCTGCCCGTAGCCCTGGAAGCGGCGGGGGGCATGTGGCGGGGTCTGCGGGTAGACGTGCTGGAGCTGGAGCTCACCGCCGGCGGAGACGACCCGGCGGACGCGGCCCTGCTCTACGGCCAGGCCAACGCCGCCCTGGGGGCGCTGTGGTATCCTCTGACCCGCGCCTTTAAGGTGAAGGACGGCACAGCCCGGGTGAAGCTGGACTTCAGCGCCTCGGGCACAACGGTGTATGGCACGGCGGCTTTGTCCGTCAAAATCGGGGCGGCGGTGTGGATCGGCCTGCGGGCCGGATGCAAAGCAATCTTCAAAGCGCTTGCCGCACGAAAGCGGCTGAAATTAAAACGACAGCAGAGAAAGGCGGCATGACCGATGGAAGAGAAGAAAAATCCCCTCAGCGAGCTGATGCGCACCACGATGGAGCACGTCAAGACCATGGCGGACGCCAACACCATCATTGGCACCCCCATCCATGCGGAGGGGGTCACTCTGATCCCCGTGTCCAAGATGTCCTTTGGCGTTGGGGGCGGCGGCAGTGAGTTTTCCACCAAGTTCGCGCCCGGCAAGGACAACTTCGGCGGCGGCTCTGCCGCCAGCGCCAAGCTGGAGCCGGTGGCCTTCCTGGTGGTCCGGGAGGACGGCAGCGTGAAGCTGCTCCCCGTGGCCCCGCCTCCGGCCACTACCGTGGACCGGGTCGTCGAGACCGTGCCCGAGGTGGTGGACAAGGTCACCGGTTTTATTGAGAAGCAGCAGGAGAAGAAGGCCCGGAAGGAGAACGAGGGCGACTTCGCCGAATAAAGCAGAATTTTCCTGGAAAATTGGAAGAGAAGCCGCTCCATACTAGTGCTATCTGCAAAAAAAGAGGTGGCACATGTTGAAGCGACTTTTTTCCGTAATCCTGACCGGAGCTGTGTTGTTGTGCCCGCTGACCGGCGTACAGGCGGCGGGAGCGGCGCCTGGGGTCTCAGCCGCCAGCGCGGTGGTGATGGACGCCGGCACCGGCCGGGTGCTCTATGAGAAGGACGGCCACACCCGCCGGCTGATTGCCAGCACCACCAAACTGATGACCGCCCTGGTGGCCCTGGAGTCAGGGCACAGCTTGGGGGAGACGGTCACCGTGGCTCCTGAGTGGACGGGGGCGGAGGGCTCCTCCATCTACCTGCGTCCCAGAGAGGAGATCACTTTGGAGGCGCTGCTTTACGGTCTGCTGCTCCGCTCGGGCAACGACGCCGCCCTGGCGATTGCCGGCCACTGCGGGGGAACGGTGGAGAATTTTGTGTCCCGGATGAATGTCAAAGCCCGGGAGCTTGGCATGGCGGATACCAGCTTTGCCAACCCCAACGGCCTGGATGCCGAGGGGCACTACTCCACCGCCTGGGACATGGCTATTTTAGCCCGAGCCTGTCTGGAAAATGAAACGCTGGCCAAGATTGCCGCCACGAAATCCATCACCCTGGACGCCCGCACCTTCACCAACCACAACAAGCTGCTGTGGCGGTATGAGGGCTGTGTGGGCCTGAAAACGGGCTA